>JBEQBN010000169.1:0-4175 GCA_041639775.1 Halapricum sp. | reverse complement strand
GTCTCGACGATCGTCTCGGTCAGTCGCTGGGTCCGCGACTCTAACCGAGCGACTGCGAGGTCGTCACCACGCTCGCGTGCTTGCTCGAGGCGCTGTTCGGCCGCCTCGCGCTTTTCGCGTCGCTGCTGGACCTCGTCGTCTTTGAGATCTGTGACCGCACCGTCGAAGACGAACACCGGCGTCAGATCGTGCTCGAAGAACTTCGGGAGCCCCTGCACGACGCCGACGAGGTTTGCGACTTCCTCGCCGTCGCTGGTCGTGTACACGTCGTCGCTGGTCCACTTGACGGTCGTCGTCAGATAGCGGTACAGCCAGTTGTGGGCGTCCACTGCGACGACCGAGCCCTGCAACTCGGCGAACGGCACGTCCTCGAGAACCGCCAGATCGCGAAGCGCTGCGTTTCCCATCGAGCGGCCGTTAGGCCGACAGCGGTTTCACCTTACCGGACGTGCGTTCGACGACACGAGTGGATTAATTTACAAGTCCCGGCGTCTAATCGGCGGGCGTATGACCGATCGAGACCGACAGTCGTCGTCACGACGGCGGGTTCGCACTGACGGGGGGCCGACAGTCGAGAATCCCGAGACGGAGTTACTCGCGGCGGGTGCCCTCGAGGAAGCGCCGTCCGGGGATCTGCAGGTCACCTCGTCGTTCAACGAGGCCTGGCAGACGGAGATCACGGACGTCAAGTCCGGCGACGGAACCAACCGCGAGGAACTGATCGACGTGATGGGGATCGATTCGGCGGGTGAAGTCGAACTCGAGGCCGTCGACGACGCCTTTCGCATCACTGTCGACGGCGCGCTGATCGGTGCGTTGGAATCACAGGCGGCCTTCTACGCGGATCTGGCCGCCGCTCGATTGCTCGAAGACCGCCTCGAGGAGTGGCACGATCTGCCGGTTGCCGACCGGAGCCGTCTGCTCAAGGGACTGCGACTGTTCTTGGAGAGTTGTCCCGAGTGTGGCACGCCGGTCGTGTTCGACACCGAGACCGTCGAGTCCTGCTGTGGCAGCTATCAGGTTGCGGCCGTCGACTGTGACGAGTGTGGTTCGCGGCTGTTCGAGTCCGCGCCGATCGACGGACAGTCGGCGTGAACGAGCGCTGTTTCGTCTCGCTGTGCTGTAGCCGCCGACTTACGCGTCTAACGGCTCGACGACCGAGGGGACCGTTTCGCGCGTGTCGATGAACGAACTGGCGTCTGGCGGTAGTTCTTCCTCGCGGAAGCTTTCGATCCCCTCGCGGTACCGCTCCGTACGGTCCGGCGTGGGCCACGCCATCACGCGCTCGGCCAGCCCGGTTTGTTCGCTCGTGTAGCCGAACCCGGCCTTCGAGGCGGCTTCGTAGGCGAACGGGTTGTTCACCGCGATCACGACTCGCTCGAAGTCCCGATCGGCCGCCCGCTCCCGGACCGTCCGCAGGAGCCGCGATCCGATCCCCTCTCCCTGGCGGTCGCGCCGGACCGTCACATAGCGGACCCGCAGCGTCGACTCGTCCGTCCGATCTCGGTCGAACGCCGCCGCGGCGACGACTGCTCCGTCGCGAACGACGGCCTTCCCAGTCGTCGACATAACGAACTTCCCGGCGTAGCTGAACTGCTCGTAGTCGAGCCGTAGCGTCGGCCCGTCGTCAGGCCAGCCGAGGAGTTCAAACTCCATACATCGACCAGGTGCCCCGACGGCAAAGACGTACTGACTCCCCGCCCCTTTTGCTCGTCCAGCCCCTGTTTATTGTATGTCCACTGGCGACGTCGCTCTCTTCGACCGGTTCGCGCGCTACTATGATCTGTTTATCCCCGGCGCGAAGGCGACTGACCTCACCCGCGGACTCGAACTTGCCGACCGCCCTGTCCGGCGATTGACCGATGTCGGCGGCGGGACTGGACGGGCGGCACGGTCGCTTGCAGTCGACCAGCGGCTCGTCGTTGACGCGTCCCGAGGAATGCTCGAACAAGCCTCGCTCCCTGGTGTACAGGGGGATGCCGGCCACCTGCCGTTGGCGGCTGACGCCGTCGATGCGATCACAATTGTCGACGCGCTCCATCACATCTACGAGTGGGACCGTCTCTTCAAAGAGGCGTTTCGCGTGCTCGCGCCAGGGGGCGTGCTCCTCATCAGCGACTTCGACCCGACGACTGTCCCTGGCCGAGTACTGGCCGCTGGCGAGCGCCTTGTGGGCTTTGACTCTCGATTTGCCGATCCCGACGACCTTCGAGACCGCCTCGAGACTGTCGGTTTCGAGACGCATCTCCTCGATGGCGGGTTCGGCTACACGGTCGCCGGTGTCGCTCCGAAACGCGAAGGCACATAGGCCCGGCGTCCGAGTTATGGGTATGGCACAGGTGGTCGAAACGATCGATCGTCGCGTCGATCGAACGGGACTGTCTGCGCTGGTCGCCACCGGTGACGTCGTCTTGATCGGACTGTTCGTTGCGGTCGGTGAGATTACGCACGGTTCGCCGCCCTGGGACGCCCCAGTCGGGGCCATCGAGGCGTTCGTCCCGTTCTTGCTTGGCTGGCTGTTGGCCGCCTTCGTCGGCGGTCTCTACACGACGGATGCGTGGGAATTTCCGCTCCGGGCGCTCTCGTGGACGGTTCCAGCCTGGATCGTGGCCGTCCTGATGACGATGGCGATTCGTGCGTTGCCGTTCGTCCCCGGCGGTGTCGCGGTTACGTTCGTGGCTGTCTCGATTGGTGTCGGGCTGGCGTTGCTCGTTCCCTGGCGAATGGCGATTGCGCGACTGTACGGAGAGTGATCGGTCGCGAAACGAACCCCGCGGAAAACTGAGTGGACTCGGCTACTGATAGTCCTCGATCGACACTGCCACAGTTGATTGGATCCAGGCCTCGTGGTTCTCCCGGTCGTAGATTACGAACTCGTCGTCGTCGAGTGTCAGCTCGGCGTATCGCTGAGACTGGTCGTCGTCCGTCGCTGGCCCGGCCGTGTTGTCCGTGGCATTACTGCTCATTGTCCTGTATGGACGGGGTGTGTCCCACCGTCCGTCTGTCCTTAACTGCGGCCCACTCCCGTATAAGGGCTGGCACCCGATTATCATTCGATAAAACAGCAATTTTACTCTGTAAGGCGTGAAAACGCTCGACCGCGGAGATGTCCATTTGATTCTCTCGTACGGGTCTATCTCCGCTCTTTTGTCTCCCACTGGCTGTCAATTTTTATTATCACACTCGATAACACCGTCTCGAACGGACCGATCCAGCGACGGGCAGGTATACAACCGTCGGGACCGAACTTGTATCGTATGGTCGAAGTACCGTTCTATCGGAGCGAGGAGACAGAGGGACTCGCGACGCCGACCGAATACGTCACGGCGGTTCGGGAGGGCTATCGCCAGCGCGGCGAGGGCGCCCCGGCCGAGCCACGGACCGCGCTGACGCGGGATGATCCGCCAGGGATGTTGACGGGGTATCTCGCGATTCTACCAGAGACGGGGGCAATGGGTGGCTACACGTACGCCGCCGGGTTCGGCGATGGGGACGCACACTTCGTGTTACCGCTGTATGACGCCGACTCGGGGCGGCCGCTGGCGGTGTTCGACGGCGCGCATCTCAACCCGCGCAAGACCGGCGCGACCGGGGCCGTCGGCGTGGACGCGCTCGCCCGTGAGGACGCCAGCACGGTCGGGCTGTTCGGGAGCGCCACACAAGCCAGAGGGCAACTTCGGGCGACAGCGACCGTCCGCGACCTTGATCAGGTGGTCGTTTACTCACCGACCGCCGACCACCGTGAGGCCTTCGCGGCCGATATGAACGCCGAACTGGACGCGACTGTCGCCGCCGTCGCCTCGCCCGCGGCCGCCGTCGAAGGCGCGGACATCGTCATCACGGCGACGAAATCCGGCGGCCCAGTGTTCGACGGCGACCGGCTTGAACCCGGCACGCACGTCACGGCAATGGGCCAATATCACCCTGAGAAACGCGAGGTCGACGCGCGGACCGTCGAACGATCGACCTACGTCCCGGACCTGCGCGCCCGGATCGAACAGGACGCCGGGGGGTTCATCCTCGCTCGCGAGGCGGGCGCCGTCGACGACGACCACGTCCACGCGGAACTCGGGGACGTCGTCGCGGGGACCGCCGAGGGCCGAACCAGCGACGAGGAAATCACGCTGTTCGACAGCGGCGGCACTGCGATCGAAACCGTCGCTGCCGCTCATATG
>JBEQBN010000168.1:0-4185 GCA_041639775.1 Halapricum sp. | reverse complement strand
CGTCTTTCGCCCAGCACGTACTCGCGGGTGAGATCGACCAGCGCCTTGCGGAACCCGCTGTCGTCTGGATCGGGTTCGAGCGCCAGAAATCGGTGCTTGAACGTATTGAGACCCACGTCCGGGGCGTCTTCGGCGGCCGCGTGAGCGAGGTCATATAGTCGGTGGTCACGGTCGATCAGGTCGTGTCGTTCCGCCTGCGCCAGCGCGAAGGCGGCGTTGACAGCCGTGATGTCGGGGTCGGACGCGGGCGTCCGGCGTGTCCAGGTCGGCTGGCGTTCGGCCGGCCGATCCGAGACCGCAATCGCCAGCGTCGACTCGAAGAACCGAACGAGTTTCTCCCCCGGAGCTAACTCCAGCCACAGGTCGTCGGCGTAGACGTCCTTGACGTGATTGGCGATCTGATAGCAGTGGGTGACCTTCCGGCGTTCGACGCTGTGACCGGCCAGCGCCAGAAAGAGCACTTCGTCCGTCGATTGGACGTGAGAGGGATGGCTCCGCTCGTGGCGGTACATATGAGCGAACTCGTGAAGGGCGAGCTCGCGGGCCATTGCGCTCGTCGCGGCCTGCTGGGAGATGATCAACCGGTGGTGGTCGTCGGTGTGGCCTACGCGCGTGCGCTCGTCTGGATCGTCTCGTACCTCGACCTGTACCGGCCGTTGAAGGTCGTATTCTGTCCCGAAGAGACTCGCAGCACCGAGAAACGGTCGTTCCGGGCCGCCGCCCCGAACCTGTACGTCCATGGGTAGCGTTGCCAGGGTATGCAGACGTATTACTGTTGTGCCCGCTCGTGGATTCGGCTTCGATACTGGTTGTTGACACGCTCGCGGCGAAACAGTGGAGACGTTCCCGAAAGTCACGTCTCCCCTGCCTCGACACTCCCACTCCACCCGTCGAAACACCGTTGGAGCCTTCCTGATCGGTCGCCTCCAACGAGCTTCGTGGCTTGGGGGCTAACGCCCCGCTCGCCACGAAACACTACCCTTTTGACCCTCCTGCCGGTAGAGTCGCGCATAATGGGCCGACGTAAGAAAATTGTCCAAGAATGTGAGACGCTGATGGACAAACCGGAGAACATCCGGAACATCGCCATCGCTGCTCACGTCGACCACGGTAAGACGACGCTGACAGACAATCTCCTCGCTGGAGCCGGCATGATCGCCGACGAGGGCGAGGCGACGAAGCTGATGATGGACACCGAAGAGGACGAACAGGAACGCGGGATCACCATCGACGCGGCCAACGTCTCGATGACCCACGAGTACGAGGGGACCAACCACCTCATCAACCTCATCGACACGCCCGGCCACGTCGACTTCGGCGGGGACGTCACCCGCGCAATGCGTGCCGTCGACGGCGCGCTCGTCGTGGTAGACGCCGTCGAGGGCGCGATGCCCCAGACCGAGACGGTGCTGCGGCAGGCACTCCGCGAGGGTGTCAAGCCGACTCTGTTCATCAACAAGGTCGACCGGCTCATCTCCGAACTGCAGGAGGGTCCCGAGGAGATGCAAGAGCGTCTCCTGGCCGTGATCCGGGACGTCAACGAACTCATCCGCGGGATGACCGAGGAGATGGACGACATCGATGAAGACTGGACGGTCTCCGTCGAGGAAGGAACCGTCGGCTTCGGGTCCGCGCTCTACAAGTGGGGTGTGTCAATGCCCTCGATGCAGCGGACCGGAATGGACTTCGGCGAGATTATGGAACTCGAGCGGGCTGACAAGCGCCAGGAGCTCCACGAGCGGACGCCCCTCTCGGACGTCGTGCTGGATATGGTCGTCGAGCACTTCCCGAACCCGGTCGACGCCCAGCCACGCCGCATCCCGCGCATCTGGCGTGGCGACGATGAAACCAATGTCGCCGAGCAGATGCAGCTGGTCGACGAAGACGGCGAAGTCGTCTTGATGGTCACTGACATCGGGATCGACCCCCACGCCGGCGAGATCGCCGCTGGTCGTGTGTTCTCGGGCACCATCGAGAAAGGCCAAGAGCTGTATGTCTCCGGGACTGCAGGCAAAAACCGCGTTCAGTCTGTCGGAATCTATATGGGCGGCGAGCGCGAGGAAGTCGAAAAAGTACCGGCTGGGAACATCGCCGCTGTCACCGGTCTGAAAGACGCCATCGCGGGATCGACAGTCTCTAGCACCGAGATGACGCCCTTCGAGTCGATTGAGCACATCTCGGAGCCAGTCATCACCAAGTCCGTCGAGGCTCAGAGTATGGACGACCTGCCCAAACTCATCGAGACGCTCCAGCAGGTCGCCAAGGAGGACCCGACGATCAACATCGAGATCAACGAGGACACTGGCGAGCACCTCATCTCCGGGCAGGGTGAGCTTCACCTCGAAGTCGTCACCCAGCGCATCGAGCGCAACCAGGGTATTCCAGTCAACACCGGCGAACCGATCGTCGTCTATCGCGAGGCGCCCCAGGAGTCCTCCCGCGAGGTCGAAGGTATCTCGCCGAACCGCCACAATCGCTTTTATATTACTGTCGAGCCGCTTGATTCGGACATCGTCGAAGCAATCAAGCGCGGCGAGGCGTCGATGGATATGCCCGAACTGGAGCGACGTGAAGCGCTCCAGGAGGCCGGCCTCGACAAGGACACCTCACAAGAAGTCGAGCACATTCACGGCTCTAATATCTTCGTCGACGACACGAAGGGTATCCAACACCTCAACGAGACGATGGAACTGGTCATCGAGGGACTTGAAGAGGCGCTCAACGACGGCCCGCTGGCCAACGAGCCGGTTCAGGGATCACTCATCCGCCTGCACGACGCTCGTCTGCACGAGGACGCCATCCACCGCGGTCCCGCACAGGTCATCCCAGCCGTTCGACAGGCCGTCCACAACGCTCTGATGGACGGCGAGATCCGCCTGCTCGAACCGATCCAGGACGTCCGAATCGACGTTCCCAACGAGCATATGGGCGCTGCCTCAGGTGAGATCCAGGGCCGCCGTGGCCGCGTTGACGATATGTACCAGGAAGGCGACCTTATGGTCGTTGAGGGTATCGCGCCCGTCGATGAGATGATCGGCTTCTCATCTGACATTCGAAGTGCCACTGAGGGCCGTGCCTCCTGGAACACCGAAAACGCTGGCTTTCGGGTTATGGCTGACAACCTTCAACCCGAGAAAATCAGCGAAATTCGCGAGCGTAAGGGTATGAAGCAGGAACTGCCCGAGATGATCGATTACTTCTAGACCACTTTTTACTTCCTCGGGTGTCCTCGCGCGCCTCCGGCGCGCTGTGGGCATCTCTCGTCGTAAAAACGTGGGGAAAAACGACCTCGACCTCACTGCGTTCGGTCGAGTGAAACGCGGCGCTCCGCGCCGCGTATGCTTGCGCTCGATTGCTTGTCGTCGCTCGTCCAACAGTCACGGCAGTGCCGTGAGACACTGACCGCAGTAGTCCACGTCGAGCGGTTCTTCGACCCACAGCTCGGACACCGGACGCCCGAGGACGGCTGGTCGGTAGCACGGGACAGTGGCCGGCAATCGAACTGCTCCGAGCACGTCAGAAGCCGTCTTCGAACCAGAAGGTCCCGTTTCGCTGGATGATCTCGCCGTCGAGTTCGATGTAGCTGTCTTCGCTCATGTCCAGGATCATGTCGACGTGGACGGCCGACTCGTTCTGGACGTTGTCCTCGCCGACCGTCTCGGGATAGGCGCGGCCGACGGCCATATGGACGGTGTCGCCCATCTTTTCGTCGAAGAGGATGTTGCGAGTGAACCGATCGATGTCGCGGTTCATGCCGATTCCGAGTTCACCGAGGTAGCTGGCCCCGTCGTCGGTCTCCAGTACGTCGGTCAGCAGCGCCTCGTTCTTTTCGGCGCTGTGCTCGACGACTTCTCCGTCCTCGAAGACGAGACGGGCGCCCGCGATCTCCCGGCCCTGGTGGTAGATCGGGATATCGAAGTACGCCTCCCCGGAGACGCTGTCTTTGACGGGGGCTGTAAAGACCTCGCCGCCGGGGAGGTTCTTTTCGCCGTGGTCGTTGAGTGTCTCGTTGCCAGCGACCGACATCGTAATGTCCGTGGTGTCGCCCGAGACGATTCGGACCGCCTCGGCGTCGGTCAGTCGGTCCGCCATCTCCTGTTGACGTTCACGGACGGCATCCCAGTCTTTGTTGATCGCGTCGTAGACGAACGTCTCGTACTCTTCGGTGGCCATCTCGGCCTGCTG
>JBEQBN010000167.1:0-4195 GCA_041639775.1 Halapricum sp. | reverse complement strand
TCGGGCATCTCACGCTCGGCGTAATACTGAGCGACGAACGCCCCCAGCACCGCTCCGGCGTGCTCGTCCTCGGGGGCGTCCAGTCGGTGGCGTTCGCGCTCGACCAGCGAGCCATCGGCACTCCGCAGGCGGGCGACAGTCGCCCGTTCGCCCTCGATAGCGACCCCGAGAACGTCGACAGCGCGCTCGCTCTCACCGTGGTCCGAGACAGCGTCACTGCCGGTCCCGTGCAGGGACTCGATGGCCTCAAGACGGTCTCGGAGGTTCCCAGCCCGTTCGAACTCCCGGTTCTGTGCCGCGGCCTCCATCTCCCGGCGGAGCGGGTCGGCAACGACACCTGTCTCACCCTCGAAAAATCGCCGGACTGCCTTGTAGTCCTCGCGATACGCCTCCTCGCTGATTTCGCCGGTACAGGGGGCGGTACACAGCCCCATATCGTAATCCAGGCAGGGCCGATCACGATTGTGATACTTGTGATCGGAACAGCCACGCAGGCCGTAGGTCTCGCGGATCGCCTTGCGGACCGTCTCCAGGCGGCCTTTGTCGGTGAAGGGGCCATAGACGGTCGCGTTCTCGTCGGGGTTGCGAGTGATTTCGATCCGCGGGACTGGGTGGTCGGTCAACTGCACCAGCGGGTAGGACTTGTCGTCTTTGAGCCGGACATTATAGCGGGGCTGATGGCGCTTGATCAGGTTGGCCTCGAGCAGTAGCGCCTGCGTTTCGGTGTCAGTGACAACCGTATCCACAGTTTCAGCCCGGTGAACCATCTTCCGGATACGCTCGCCTCTGGGATCGGCATACGAACGTACCCGACTGCGGAGGTCGACGGCCTTGCCGACGTACAGCACCGTGGCGTCGTCGCTCTCGCCGTCGAGAAACCGGTACACACCGGGTTCACGAGGGAGGGTACCCGCTCGCTCGCGCACCGCATCGGCATTCATCGCCAGTCCCTAGCGGTAGCGGCGATTTCAACGTGACGCTGGGAGCAGGTCACGACTCTACAGGGCGTAATTCGGATCTACGTTGTCACTGCTCACTATCATTCTCAGAAGCAGGCTGGATAGGAGTTGAGCCGGATGGAAACGTTCCGGGCGCGCGGCGCTGTGCGCCGTTCCGGGACTGCGACTCCCGGGGTCCAACCTCGATATGCGTTGTCACTGCTCGCTGTTATTCGCAGGACAACGGGCCGGATGGGAATTGAACCCATGACCGTCTGGTTAAAAGCCAGACGCTCTGCCTAACTGAGCTACCGGCCCTCACTCACAGGTCAGGCGGTGATGACTTAAGACCTTACGGTTGGTCGTCGCATCGATTCCGGACCGGCCCTCCGATAGCTGACAGTCGAACCAGTGTCAGTCAACACGCTGGGTCGTCGTACTCGATAGCGTCGGCCAGGAACTCCCCGGGTTCGGCGTTCGCCAGCGACGCCTGTCGCCGGAGGCAAAGGTACGCCTCGACCGGCAGATCGACCGTCAGGCGTCCGAGTCGCGATCCGGTTTCGGCCTCGAGGGCCTCGGCGACACTGTCACCCTCGTTGATCCGGCTGGCGATCGATCGGATTTCCCGAACGGTCAGGTCGTGATCGAGCGCCACCCAGGCTAGCAGATAGCGTGCCGTCCCGGAGACACGAGCGATATGTTTCGCGGCCGTCGGCACGATATCACCGCGGGCGACATACCGACGGATCGCCTCCGGGAGGTCGTGGACCCGCGACCACTTGCGGATGAACGCGACCGTCACGCCCGCACCGGCGCGCTCGGCCGCGGCCTTGTAGGACCCCTCGCCACGGACCAGCGCCGCACAGGCAGCCGCGCCCCGCAACACATAGACGTTATCGGCGTCCCCCGCGGTGTTGTCGGCAAACGACGCGACCGTCTCGGCGGCTTTGGCGACGCTCTCTGAATCGTCGGGATCGAACTGGACCGCCTCGTCAGGCTGCTGTCCCGTCAGCTCCGGATCGCCTCTGATGACCGGCTCCCCGACTGGCGACTCGCGATCGACTGGCGGTGCTGGCCCCTCCGGCGGCATTACTCCTCGAAAGGGAGTCACCGCGGAAAAGTCTCCCGTCACCGGCGATTTCTGGACGGTGTCATCGTGTCCGTGCCGTCATCTCCCGGACGCCCGCGAGATTACTCCCGCTGGTCGACCGGAACGAACGCCTGGTCGGTCGGGCCGACGTATTGCGACCGCGGGCGGATGAGACGGTTGTCCGCCTGATACTCCAGCACGTGAGCGATCCAGCCGCCAACCCGACTCAGCGCGAAGATCGGCGTGAACAGGTCAATCGGAATCCCCATCTGGTAGTAGGTAGAGGCCGAGTAGAAATCGACGTTCGGCGCGATGCCTGTCTCCTGTTGCATAAACTCCTCGATGACCTGACTGTAGGAGAACCACTTGAGTTCCCCCGAGGCATTGCCCAGCGCTCGCGATTGATCGCCGAGAATCGCTGCCCGCGGGTCTTTCACGTCGTAAACCCGGTGTCCGAATCCGGGGATGCGCTTGCCCTCTTCCAGGGCGTTTCGTGTCCACTCGACGACGCTCAGTTCGCTCTCGTCGATCTCCGTGAGCATCGCCATAACGTTCTGGTTCGCGCCGCCGTGGAGCCCGCCTTTCAGCGTCCCGATCGCGCTCGTGACCGCGCTGTAGATGTCCGACATCGTCGAGGCGGTGACCATCGCGGCGAACGTCGAGGCGTTGATCCCGTGATCGGCGTGGACGACCAGCGCCATATCGAAGATTTCGGCGAGTTTGTCGTCGGGGACCTCGCCGTTGAGCATATACAGGAAGTTCGCGGCGTGATCGAGGTCTTCCCGGGGCGCGACCGGGTCGTCGCCGTCCCGCATCCGCTTGAACGCCGCCACGATCGTCGGCATCTTGGCGGTGATCCGCCGGCCTTTCGCCAGGTCTTCTTCTCGCGTTCCGGGCTCGCCGTCCTCCTCGTCGTAGGCCGACAGCATCGACGTCGCCGTTCGAAGCGCCGCCATCGGGTTCGCGTCGGCCTCGGCCAGCCGCCGCACCGTCTCGAGGACGTCCTCGTCGACCGTCCTGCTCGCGACCAGTCCTTCCTCGAACGTGGAAAGCTCCGACGCCGTCGGCAACTCTCCGTGCCAGAGCAGGTAGAGCACTTCCTCGAAACTGGCCCGCGCTGCCAGATCCCCGATCTCGTAGCCGCGATAGACGAGCCGTCCCTCGTCGCCGTCGATGTAACTGAGTTCCGACTCGGCGACGAGGACGCCTTCGAGCCCCTTCTTGAGGTCGTCGGACATACTGTACTGCAATCAACCTCGGCGGAAAAACATTGTCGTTTCCGCGCTACACGTTCCCACATCCCCGACCCGTACGTCTATGGGTCGCCCCTTCGTATCCCCGGAACACACCACGTTGATGGCCCCGTCCGACGACCTCCCCTCACCGTCGTTGCCGGAGTTGACGGCGAGACGGATCGCCGGCGTGTACTTCGCGTTCGGAGTGCTCTGGATCCTGTTTTCGGACGCAATCGTGTACCTGGTCGTCTCGGATCCGAGAACCAGATTCCGAATCGAGGCGATAAAGGGCGGGCTGTTCGTGGTCGTCTCGGCACTGCTGGTTTACGGACTGACCGCACGTGCCCACGAACGCCAGCGCGAGACTGCACAGCGGCTGCGCCAGCAGACCCGAGAACTGAGTATCCTGCATCGGATCATTAGACACAACCTGCGCAACATCGCGACCGTCATCGGCGGTCGTGTCGAGACGGCTCGAGACGCCGACGAGGTCGAACCGCACCTGGGGGTCGTCGAACGCAAGGCCGATCGGTTAGCGACACTGGCCGAGAAGGCGAATCTGCTTCGTGGCGTCTCCGCACAATCAGCCGACTACCGCGTCGAGCAGGACCTCTCGCAGGCAATCACGGACATCTGTGCCCAGTACCGGTCGGACTACCCGGACGCGACGATCGGGTTTGACGGCCCCGAGAACCTGCGGACGCTCGTGCCCGCGCGACTGGGGTTTGCAATCACTGAACTGCTAGAAAACGCAGTCGTACACGGCGGACCGGGCGCGACTGTCACAATCGAGTTGACGGCCGACAGCGAGGCGATACGCGTCGTCGTCGCGGACGGCGGCCCGGGGTTGCCGGACAGCGAGCAGACCGCCGTCAAAGGCGACATCGAGGACGTGCTCACCCATTCGGAAGGCGTGGGTCTGTGGCTCGTCA
>JBEQBN010000166.1:0-4216 GCA_041639775.1 Halapricum sp. | reverse complement strand
CTCGGGGCCGGGCAAGCCGACACCAACGGTGGCAAGATTCCCCGTGTGGGTACTCCGGTTTGCACGCAAGCCGTCAGTCCCGTGAGGGAGTGGTGTGCTCGGATATCTGCTTGGCCCGTGCGGGCGGTGCCATCCGCCTGACTCCGCCCCACGGCGGAGTCTGACTCGGGTAGGCTCGCGTTTTTGATAACGGGTGAACGCCAAACCACACCCACTTTTCCCGAGTAGTTGCTGACTTTTCGGACCTAACGGGTGTCAGTTTTTCGCTGGCTGCCCGGAGTGGACGCGCTTCACGCCCGCCCTGTTCAGCGCTCGGTTCCGACAGCAGAGTGTCGGAACGCTCGTCCCTCACAGGAAGGGCGGGACTCTCGCGCTGACTAAGGTAGCGGCCCACTGTTTGCCACCGAGACTAGCAAACCGGCCGCTCAGCAGGGCGCAGGTTGAAAGAGAAAACGACCAGGTGGCGTCGAAAGCGAGCGGCGCTTACGAGCCGTCGCCGCTGGAGTCAGCGTTCGGGTTCACGAAGTAGACCGAACCCAGGTAGACGCCGACGTCGTTGAACTCCTCGTCACCGTTGGAGCCCGTGATCTGCACCTCGTAGGCGTAGTTGCCGTTAAGCGTGTCCGGAATGCTGTCGGCCTTCCAGACAGCGTTCCAGGCGTGGCTCCCCTCCGACCAGGAATCGTCGTTCTCGGCACCCCACGCGAGTTCAAGCGTCGTGTCGATTTCATCGCTGGGGAAGGTGATCTGCGCGGAGTCGACGACCTCGTCGCTCGGGGTCACCATCTCGCCGCTGCCGGCGTGCCAGATGCCGATATCGAAGCCGACCGAGCCGGTCGAGTCAAAGGTGTAGTCGGGGTTGCAGCTACTGATAAACTGACTGTCGCTACCGGCGTCACCGAGCGTACTCGTGTGGTAGGTCTCTGCGGTGACGACGTAGTTGCTGCCGGGATCGGTGTATTCGACGACCTCGAACATACCCGACGCGATGCCGACGTTGGTAAATGTAGCGTCACTATCCGAGATTTCGACGGTATAAGTCGTCTCGCCGGTCTCCCAGTCCTCGGGGATCTGTTCCCAGACAGGGCCGCTCCACTCCTGAGCTGGATCCTCATCGTCGTCACCACCCCAAGCGAGATCGGCGGTCGGACCGCCGTCGATATTGATCGCGACGGAGATGTCGTCGCTGCCGAGCTGCTCGCCACTCGAGTCGTAGACGCCGACCTTGAAGACCGGTTCCATACCGTGGGTGAACGTCCGCGTCCAAGAGCAGGCATCGGCGAAGCCACCAGCACCGGCGGGAGCGGACCCGCCCGATCCGGCGAGAATATCGTCGGTCACGACGTAGTTTTCCGGCTGAGGCTCGGGCGTGCCAGTCTCGGTCTCGGTCTCGGTCTCGGTCTCGGTGTCGTCACCGGGACTCAACGCGTTACAACCGGCGAGCGCGACGGACGCCCAGCCGGCGGCGCCACCGGCAACGAACTTCCGGCGCGAAACGTCTGTCTCTGGTTCTGAATCTGACGGCTCAGGTGTCATTACGTCAATTATAGTGGCCACCAACGCCCATAAAGGCTAGTCTGGAAACGTACAGGGATATATAAGTGACCGATGCTCGCTAGGGGTGAGTGAGTACGTGGAAATAGCATATCAGATCTGTATTTAATCGATGGAAATAACAGCCCCTATAATTGTTATGAAGTAAACTAGAACAGGAAAAACAGTAAAAAGATCCGGCCGGCAGATCAGTGTAGCGTTCGGTCTTTTTCCTCAAGTCCACGGTCGTCTTTTGTCGTCGGTCCAGGGACGGCCGTCACCTCGACATCGGAGAGGTCGTCGCCGACGTAGATGATGTTCGGATCCGAAGCGTTCTCACGGAGGGTGAACGTATCCTCAGGGTACTCCTCGATGTACTGTTTAGGACCGGCCTCTGCGTCGTCGAGTTCGCCAACAGTCTCTCGGAGGTACTGTCGGGGTGCGCTCTCGGGGTCGTTCATATCCCCGAACTGGATCGCATCGACCGGACAGACGTCCTCGCAAGCGGTCGTCGAGCCGTCCTGTTCGTCGTCGATCTCGCGGTGGGCACAGAACGTACACTTGCTACAGGAGCCATCCGGCGGGGTACCGGCGACCCAGCGGCCCTGATCGTCGCGTTTCTCGTCTTCGAACTCCGCGGTCACGTCATCGAGGATCGGTTCGTAGTCCTCGTTTTCCTCGGGGTTTTCGAGGTAGTCCGGCGGCCCCTCGTGGACGAAGGAATTGACGTGATACGGACAGGCAACCTCACAGTAGGCACAGCCCAGACAGGTGTCATAGTCACAGAGGACCCGACCGTTCTCGGTCTTAAAGCGGGAGTTGTTCGGACACACCTCGATGCAGGGTGCGTCGTCACAGTGCATACAGGGGCGCTGGAGCGGGTCGGACCCTTCGAGGGTGTCCGGCGCGGCGTCGTACTCTTTGTCCTCACGCTGGAAGCGAAAGACGTCCTGCCAGAAATGCCCCTCGGGCGTGTTGTTCTCCTCTTTACAGCCCTGGACACACCGGAGACACTCGATACAGGTTTTGGTGTCGATGACCATCCCCATCTGGACGTCTCCGCCCTCCTGGGCGGCCGCAGTGCCGCCGGTACTGCCGGAGACGAACTCTCCGGCCGCGCTACTGCCCGCGCCGGCTGCCACTGCGCCCGTTGCGAGCGCACCGGCGGCCTTGAGCATATCCCGTCGAGAGGCCTTGCTCTCGGTCGGCGGGACGCCCGGCGTGGCTTCAGCGCCCGCTTGTGAATCAGATCGTAGATCGACGCCGAACTCCTGGCGGACGTCATCGACGTACTTCTCCTCGAAAGCCGCCCGCGAAAGTTCGTCGTTTGAGACGCGACGGGCGTCGCGTGCCATCTGCGTGCCGAGTTCGGTGTCGAACTCGACGTGTGAAAGTCGTTCCTCGGCTCTGTCCTCGATGTCGTCGTAGTTGGATTTGTCACTCATTGGAATCACACTCCAAACAGCGGCACGTTCAACGCCGCGTAGATGATCGTCAGCCGAAGCATCAGTCCGCCGAAGATGACGAAGCCGAACTTCGTCGCGTAGCCGGCGGTCGCAAGTCGTTCCAGTCGCGGGTTCTCGTGAAGATCATAGCGCCATTCCAAAGCGAGCAGACTGGCAGAGATCGCAAGCGGCAACAGCAGGCCGACAGCGACGACGCCACCCCAGAAGATCACGTTTCCGTCAGTCAAGAGATACGTCTGGGTCTCAACGGCGGTCGGGCCGCCGTTGACCAGCGTCGCAAGCAGCAGATAGATAACGACCATCTCGGCGATGATGATCACGTCATCGGCAATACTGAACATCGTCACGCCCGTATCGGTGACGCCGCGCGTAAGCGTCGTCACGCCGACAGCGGCGGCGATCCCCATCGAGAGCCCGCTCGCCAGGAACAGCGGCGGGAGCCACGTCGCGTCCCACATCGGGACGACCGCCGAGGAAGCACTGAGCAACAGCGCCGTGTAGACGATCAGCAGAACGCCGACAAGTGCACCAAAGGCGTTGAGCCCGCGCCGGACGCCCTCGCTCGGTCGGGTCGTGTCCGCAACCGTGTCGATCAATCCGGTGACTCCCGACAGCACGTCACCGGGAATCGAAAAGCCCCTCCCGGCACCGAAGCCGAGCCACAGTGCCTGCAGGATCGAAAACAGCATAAACAGGACGATGACCCAGATGCCGATGGTCATCCACGAGTCGAAGTTCGTGAACAGCCAGAACATAATGACGTGCAGGGGCTCGCCTAGGTGAAAGAGCAAGATCGGGCCGCCGACCGCCAGCGCGAGGACGCCGAGCACGACGCCCCAGCGAGCCGTCGCCAGGTACCCCTCCCGGCGGGACGGATCGCGCACGCTCAGGAAGTCCGCGACCGCACCGGTGACGTACGCGCCGCCGGCGAGCCCACCCAGGAACAGGTACACACCGATCGAAAAGCTCCAGAACTGGCTGGGCAAGAGCGGACTAACCGCGGTCATCGCAGCCTCCTATACGCACGCATTTGTCGCCACGGTACGCCGATATCCGCACGCACTGGTTTCGTGAACCACTTCATATGACTTACTCAGACCGTCACAGCGATACGGATATATATTCATTTTACAGCCCTTTATCAAGGGGTGGTAGTGCACAGACGAGCTTCGATAGTATACAACTCATACGGTCGATTGGAGGATATACCGGTGAGA
>JBEQBN010000165.1:0-4226 GCA_041639775.1 Halapricum sp. | reverse complement strand
GTGTCGATCGCCGACGTACCGCAGTGCGATTGATGCCGGCAGGGCCACAAGCAGTGACGGCTGGTACGGTGGCCCGAGCGCCGTCACGATCTCGTTTGCGCTTGCGATCCAGACAGCAGGAGAACCTGAAATGGCACCGAGAACCATCCCCAGCAAGTCGGTGCCGGCAACGATCCAGACCATCACGCTTGCCATCACGACGACCGCCTGATTGGACCGCTGTGTCAATCCGCCGCGTGCAGCGGACAGATAGAGTGCGCCGACAGACAACAGGATCACCGCCCGCCACAGAACGTACGTGCCCGACAGCGTCACGAACGGGAGCGGATCGGCGGCCCCGACGCCGACAACGTGCCCGAGCGCACCGAGCCCGGCCAGCGCTATCGTCACACCGAGCACGCCGACGTACAGTTCGTCCCAGCGCATTCAGACCACCCCCAGTGCGATTCCGAGCAGCCGCAACAGGCCGCCCCAGACGAACAGGACGGTCACTAGCGTCACGAGTGCGCCGCCGAGCACGCGCACGACGCCACCACTATTGGGACCTTCCTTGATCAACATCGCGAACGTCGCCACACAGGGGAAGTAGATGCTCACCATCACGACCGAGGTGACCAACTGGAAGGAACTCATTGAAACGGCACTCAGTTGTGCGACCGCCAAGTCCTTGCGCATAAACCCGGCGATCAACGCCGGCACGGTGTCGGCCGGGACGCCAAACCAGCCGACTAAAATTGGTTCTAGGATACCCGAGAGCCATCCGATCGCGCCACCGAGATACAGCACGTTGACGACTGCAACGCCAAACAGGACGAACGGAATGGCCGTCGTCATAAACCCGCGCAACCGCAGCGAGAGTTTGGTTGTGACGTTCTCGAGGCGCGGCCGCCGGAGCGGCGGAATGTCGATCGCGATATCGGGCGTCTCGCCCGGAACTATGCGATTCATAATCGCCCCGAACACGAAGAAGCCAGCCAGCAGATACAACAAGATATAACCGGTATACTGAGGAATCAGTGACAGCATCACACCCAGCTGTGCGCCGCAGGGAATGAACACCGACAGCAGCGTCATCGACATAAAGCGTTGTTTCTCAGTTTCAAGGGTGCGCGTGGCGGCAACGCCGGGGACGTTACAGCCAAAGGACAGCACCATCGGCACGATCGCGAACCCGCTGAGGCCAATTCGCGTGAATAGTGTGTCGACTAACACCGCGAGTCGAGCCATATATCCCGAGTCTTCCAGGATTGCGAGCAGGAGATACAACGCGAAGATCGCAGGCAGTACGACCCCGACCGCGACGAACAACCCGCTCGTGAGTATTCCCCACGAGGAGACGGCGCGCTGGGCTGTCGGATCCCCGACAAGCAGGAAATACACCCACGATCCCTCCATCGGGAACACGGCCTGCAGCCACGGGAGCCAGTAGTTGTCGAACACCGGGACGAAATAGCCGTCAGTGAAAAACCCGGCGACGGCAGTGAAAAACGACCACATACCGTACAACACCGCAACTGCAAATGGGAGTCCGATTCGGGGCGAGACCGCAAGCCGCCCAATCAACTCCGACAGCGACGGTTCACGGTCCTGATAGGTGACGACCCGCTCGACGATGGCGTCAACGAGATCCCAGCGGCGTGCCGGCACGTCGGGCTCGCTTGTGTCCTGCGAACTCGATTTGACGGTGGCCGGATCGTCATCGCGATCCGAGGTCGGACCCTCGACCCGATCGGACACCGAAGCAAGTGATGACACACGCGGCTGGGCGAGGGCGTCACGAAGCGCCCCGAGCCCAACCCCGTCGGTAGCGACGGTCGGCACGACTGGGACGCCGAGCATCGATTCGAGCGCCTCGACATCGATATCGACGCCCTGGCTTGTCGCTTCGTCCCACATATTCAACGCGACGACCGTCGGGTGGCCGCGCTCAAGCACCTGCAACAGCAGATGCAGTCCGCGCTCAATCCGCGTCGCATCAAGTACGCTTACTACCGGTGCATCCGAATGTTCCGCCAGCAGATCCACGGCGACGGCCTCCGCTTCGTCGGTCGGATTGAGCGAGAACGTCCCCGGAACGTCGAGCAGATCGACAGTTTTCCCCTCAAGCTCAATCTCGCTTTCGGTGTACTCGACGGTCGTCCCCGGATAGTTCGACTCGCTGATGCTGGTTCCGGCAAGTTGGTTGAACAGTGCGCTCTTGCCGACGTTCGGGTGGCCGACCAGCAGGACTGGCGACCGATCGTTCATTTTTCGGTCGTGACTTCGAGAGCCCTGGCCTGCGAGCGACTCAACGAGACCGTCGAGCGACCGACCGAGACGACGACTGGGCCACCGAACGGGTGTTTCGTGTGCACCTCGACCGTCTTGCCCGGCCGCACACCCATCGACTGGAGGCAGTCTTCCTCGACGTCTTCGATCGTGCCACACTCGCCACAGTTGAGGGTATCCAACTGACAGCGTTTGCATCGACGCTTGCGCCGTCGCTTACGCCGTCGGTTCGATCCACCGCAATCGGCGTCCGATTGTCCTTTCATCACTTAGGCACACCTAATTTCGGTACGCCAAAACGTCCGTCATAGGAACAGGTAAATGTTGCGGTGTTTGGCCCGCATACCTCAGTATCGATTATACGCAAGTGATGCTACTTGACCGGCAATCACCCGATATTCTCGCCGTGATAGGCCCCGTCGTAGGTGCCCTCGTGGTCGGCCTCGGCGAGGACGAGCTGGGCGATCCGGGCGCCCGCCTCGAGTTCGATGTCGTGATACACCTCCAGTAGCCCCTCACCGCGGCCCTCGTAGCCGGCGTCCCAGACCGCCGTATCCAGCATACAGGAGTTGCGCAACAGCGACGATCGCGGATACAGAAAGCCGATGTGGCCCTCAGGTATCCGGATACGGTCGGCGTATCGCACGACGTATCCGCCCGGTGAGAGCCGGTAGACCCCGTCGTCGGCACTGATTTCCTCGCGCTCGCCGATCTCCTTGCCGTCGGTCCCGATCCGGCCGGGCGAGACCTGCTCGAAGACGGTATCGAGCGTGAGATCGACCCCGTTGGGCTGGACCTGCTCGGACGCGACGCTCTCCAGCTTGTCGGCCACGAAGCCGCCACTTCTGAACATATCCACACAGGCGACCACCGCCGACTAAACGACTCCGGTTCCTACATCGCCGTCGGTCTGCTCGAGGTTGGTAGCCGTGTCGTTGCGGTCGATCCCGCGTTAAACGTTCATTGTCTATTCATATCAACGAGTCAACTACCCCACCCTACTTCGCTCACCCTGACGGGTTCGCTCGTTGAGGGTGGGGCTTGTCGGTGGACTCTGCCTCTGACTCCATAACAGAGTACGAGACGAATCCTCGATTCGGCTTCACAGTCCCCGACTTCAGGGCAAGTTGACTGTCGCCCGTCCGTCGTGAGTCATGTAGCCCACGACGGACAAACCGCCATCCCACGTTCTTCGCCGCGTTATAATCTGCATTCGCCGTCGCACCACACTTCTCACACTCGAAGAAATCGCGCTCCGTTCGGTTGCCATCGCTCGTATGACCGCACTTACAACACCGCTTCGACGTATTCTCAGGGTCAACGTACACGACCTCGATACCCAGTTCCTCAGCCTTGTACTCGACGTACTTGACGAGTTGGGCGTGCGCCCACTGGTGGAATTTGCGCTTGCTCGGCATCGAGTCGCGGATGTGCGTCAAGTCCTCGAACGCGATGTGCGTACAGTCGTAAGCGACTGCCTCCGCGAGCAACCGATTCGACACCCTGTGCAGGTAGTCACGGTTGTACCGTTCTTCGCGGTTATCCCGCTGGACGAGTGTGCGATGCGCGGACTCAGTGCCCGTTTCTTGGAGACCACCACGAACGCGCTCGAACTCGCGGTGTTCGTGCAGAATTTCTTGCCCTGACTCGAAGTGAGCGGTGCTGGTGACGGCGATATTTTCGATGCCGAGGTCAACCCCGAGAACTGTCCTGTCCTCGGCGGGTGACTCGTCGGCATCGTGCTTCGGCTTACGGAAGCCGAGGTGCAGAAAGTAGTCACCATCACGCGCTGTCAGCGTCGATTCCGTCACTTCCCACTCGTCGCTGTCGAGGTACTGGTACTGGTAGCCGTCTTCGTCGTCGGGCAGTACCAATTCGCACCGTACTCGACTGTCCGTGGTGGCGAGTGAGACGGTGTTGTCATCGAACAGGGTCATCGTGTTGGCGTCGTATTTCAC
>JBEQBN010000164.1:0-4231 GCA_041639775.1 Halapricum sp. | reverse complement strand
GTCATCCCGGAAACGCTCGTCATTCTCGCGCTGGTCGTCGTGTTCCTCACGCTGTAACACGGGCTGACCATTTATGAGTCTCGACAGCGTCACAGAAGACATCAAAGAGCAGGCTCGCGCACGTGCGGAAGAGATACGGTCCGACGCCGAGGAGCAGGCCGACGAGATCCTTCAGGAAGCCGAGCAGGAGGCCGAACGAATCCGCCAACAGAAAGAGCGCGAGGTCGAGCGACAGATCGAACAAGAGCGCGAGCAGCGCCTCTCGAGTGGCAACCTCGAGGCTAAGCAGGCACGGCTGGCGACCCGTCGTCAGCTCCTTGAGGAGGTTCGCGAACAGGTCGAAACCGCACTCGTCGACCTCGACGCTGAAACGCGAGAACAGCTGACTCGTGAGTTGCTCGATGCAGCGAGCACGGAGTTCGAAGACGTCGAAACGGCTGCAGTGTATGGCCGCAGCGACGACAAGGAGCTACTGACGGCAATCCTTGAGGAGTACGACGGCTTCGAGTACGGCGGGGAGACCGATTGTCTCGGCGGCGTGGTCGTCGAGAGCGACTCCTCGCGAGTCCGGATCAACAACACATTTGATTCGATCCTCGAGGACGTCTGGCAGGAATCGCTTCGCGAAATCAGTGACGAACTGTTCGAGGAGCAATGAGCGCACAGTATGGCGGTTCGGCTGAGGAAACGAGCAACTACGAATACGTGACCGCTCGGGTCAGCGCCCGGCGTGCGTCGCTGTTCGACGAGGACGATTACCGGAAGCTCGTCCGGATGGGGACCGGCGAGATCGCCCGATTTATGGAAGAAACTGAGTACGGGCGAGAAATGAACGCGCTCGGTGCGCGCTATTCCGGGGTCGATCTCATCGAGTACGCGCTCAATCGCAACCTCGCCAAACACTTCAATGATCTCCTGCGGTGGGCGACCGGAGAAGCGTACGACTACATCGCTCGGTATCTCCGGAAGTTTGACGCCTGGAACGTCAAGACGGCGCTTCGAGGGATCTACTCCGAAGCCGGAACCGACGCGATCGAA
Organism: Halapricum sp.; assembly: GCA_041639775.1. Classification (GTDB taxonomy): domain Archaea; phylum Halobacteriota; class Halobacteria; order Halobacteriales; family Haloarculaceae; genus Halapricum. The sequence continues at coordinate 3,193 of JBEQBN010000164.1, read as the reverse complement.
TCCGACTACATTCGGGCGGGTGAATTCGACGACGCCCTGCTGGAACAGTTGGCACGGGCAGACTCGGTCGAGAGTGCAGTCGAGATGCTCGATCAGACCATCTTCGGAGACGCCCTACGTGAGGCATATGACGATTACGAGGAGACAGACCTGCTCGTCCCGCTGGAAAACGCAGTCGACCGGGTCTTTTTCGAGGACATCGACGAAGGACTGCCGTCTCGCGTCCAGGCCGACAGGGCGACGGAGCTGTACATCGAGTTCATCACCGCGGAGATCGACTTCAGTAACGCCCGCAACGCCTTGCGACTGGCTCGCAGCGGTGCGGATATGGATCCCGCTGCGTATTTCATCGACGGTGGCCGGCTCTTCGACGCTGGTGAGTTGCGCCAGCTAGTCGACAACCGGGCGCAACTCATCGAGCACATCCGGGATAGTGTCTACGGCGACGACCTCGCCGATGCACTGTCGGAATTCGAGGACAGCGACGACGTCGTTCGCTTCGAGAACGTGCTCGATGCCGCACTGCTGGCGTTTGCAGACCGGCTTGCGAATCGATACCCGCCATCGGTCTGTTCGGTGCTGTCGTACATCCTTGCCAAAGAACGCGAGGTCGACAACATCCGAGCGATCGCACGCGGTCGGGAGGCCGGTCTCCCGCCGGAAGATATCGAAACGGAGCTGGTAACACTATGAGCAAGGAAATCGCCGTCGTCGGTTCGCCGGATTTCACGACTGGATTTCGCCTGGCGGGTGTCCGAAAAGCAGTGGATATCCCGGACGACGAGATGGAGTCACAACTGGACGAGACCGTCACGGAGTTGCTCACGAGCGACGACATCGGCATCCTAGTGATGCACGATGACGACCTACAGTACCTCTCTCGGGGTGTCCGAGAGACGGTACAGCAAAGCGTCGATCCCGTGTTGGTGACACTCGGCGGCGGGACCGAAAGCGGGAACCTGCGCGAACAGATCAAACGAGCGATCGGTATCGACCTGATGGAGGAAGACGAACAGCAACTATGAGTCAAGCACAGACATCCGACGTCCGTGAAGACGGCGTCATCAAGAGCGTATCGGGCCCCGTCGTCACGGCGGACCTCGACGCCCGGATGAACGACGTGGTATACGTCGGTCAGGAAGGGCTGATGGGCGAAGTAATCGAGATCGAAGGCGACGTGACGACGATTCAGGTGTATGAGGAGACGTCCGGCGTGTCGTCGGGCGAACCAGTCGAGACAACCGGGCAACCGCTGACGGTTGACCTCGGTCCCGGAATGTTGGACTCAATCTACGACGGTGTCCAGCGTCCGCTGCAGGTCCTCGAAGAGAAGATGAACAGCGCGTTCCTCGACCGTGGGGTCGACGCCCCCGGGATCGATATGGAGGCAACCTGGGAGTTCACCCCGGAAGTCGAGGAAGGCGACGCTGTTGGACCTGGTGATATCGTCGGAATTGTTCCCGAAACGCGGACTATCGACCACAAGGTAATGGTACCGCCTGATTACGAGGGCGGGGAAGTCGTCGAAGCCAAGTCCGGAGACTTCACCGTCGAGGAGACAGTCGTCGAACTGGACAACGGCGAGCAAGTGACGATGCACCAGGAGTGGCCGGTCCGCCAGCAGCGTCCGGCCAACGAAAAGCAGACACCGACCGAACCGCTGGTCTCGGGCCAGCGGATCCTCGATGGGTTGTTCCCCATCGCCAAAGGTGGGACGGCCGCGATTCCGGGTCCGTTCGGCTCGGGGAAGACGGTCACCCAGCACCAGCTCGCCAAGTGGGCAGACGCGGACATCGTCGTCTACGTCGGTTGTGGCGAGCGCGGCAACGAGATGACAGAAGTCATTGAGGACTTCCCGGAACTGGAAGACCCGACGACGGGCAACCCGCTGATGGATCGGACGACGCTCATCGCCAATACGTCGAACATGCCCGTTGCAGCCCGCGAATCGTCAGTCTACACCGGCATCACAATCGCAGAATACTTCCGGGATATGGGCTACAACGTCGCGTTGATGGCCGACTCGACCTCACGGTGGGCCGAAGCGATGCGGGAGATTTCCTCGCGACTGGAAGAGATGCCCGGCGAAGAAGGGTATCCCGCATATCTCGCCGCGCGACTGGCGGAGTTCTACGAGCGAGCCGGCTACTTCGAGAACGTCAACGGCACCGAAGGGTCAGTCTCGGTTATCGGTGCGGTTTCGCCCCCGGGCGGAGACTTTTCGGAGCCGGTTACCCAGAACACCCTTCGAATCGTCAAGACCTTCTGGGCGCTGGATGCGGACCTCGCTGAACGGCGACACTTCCCGGCGATCAACTGGAACGAATCGTATTCGCTGTATCGCGACCAACTTGATCCGTGGTTTGAGGAAAACGTCGAATCGGACTGGTCCGAACAGCGCCAGTGGGCGATCGACACCCTTGACGAGGAGGCGGAACTCCAGGAAATCGTCCAGTTGGTCGGCAAAGACGCGCTGCCAGAGGACCAACAACTCACATTGGAAGTCGCACGCTACCTGCGTGAGGCGTGGCTTCAGCAGAATGCTTTCCACGACGTCGACACCTACTGTTCGCCCGAGAAGACCTACCGGATTCTCGGAGCGATCAAGACGTTCAACGACGAGGCCTTCGACGCGCTTGATGCGGGCGTACCGGTCGAGGAGATCACCGACATCGAATCGCTACCGCGGTTGAACCGCATCGGCGTACAGGAAGACTACAACGAGTTCGTCGACGAACTTGAGGGAGATATCGCAAGCGAACTCCAGGAGATGTACTAACTATGCAGAAAGAATACAAGACGATCACGGAGATCAGCGGACCGCTGGTGTTCGCCGAGGTCGACGAGCCTGTCGGATACGACGAGATCGTCGAGATCGAGACGCCGGACGGTAAAGTCCGCCGCGGACAGGTACTGGAGACGACGAGCGATCACGTTGCTATTCAGGTCTTCGAAGGGACCGGTGGTATCGATCGGAAGGCGTCAGTCCGGTTTTTAGGCGAGACGATGAAGATGAAACTGACCGAGGATCTGCTCGGTCGGGTCTTAGACGGGTCGGGCCAGCCTATCGACGGCGGACCTGAAATCGAACCGGACAAACGCGAAGACATCGTCGGCGAGGCGATCAATCCCTATTCGCGAGAGTACCCCGCGGAGTTCATCCAGACCGGGGTCTCGGCCATCGACGGGATGA
>JBEQBN010000163.1:0-4244 GCA_041639775.1 Halapricum sp. | reverse complement strand
CACCGCACGGATGGCCTCGCGGGTGTCCACGTCGGCGTCGAACGCCGAGAGCAGGCCCCCCAGAATGTCCCGATGGGAGACCCGGAACTCGAACTCCTCCTTGGTGAGCCCGAGGTTCGTCAGCGCGTCGGCGGCGAAGGAGAGTACTTCGGCGTCGGCTTCGGGTTCCGCCGACCCGAAGATGTCGACGTTGGTCTGGTAGAACTCGCGGAACCGGCCCTGCTGGACCTGCTCGTAGCGCCAGAACGGCCGCGTCGAGACCCACTTGATCGGCTTGGAGAGTTCCTGCTGTTTGGCGACGACCATGCGCGCGACCGTCGGCGTCAGCTCTGGGGTGAGCGAGACTTCACGGCCCCCTTTGTCCTCGAAGGCGTACAGTTCCTCGACGATCTCCTCGCCGCTCTTGTCGACGTACATCTCGGTGCGCTCCATCGCGGGGGTTCCGATCTCGCGGAAGCCGTACCGCTCCGCCGTGGCCTCCAGCGTGTCGATGACCTCCCGCCGGGGCCCCATCTCCGTGGGGTAGAAATCGCGAAAGCCCTTCAGGCCGTCGTACATGTGCCCCGCTTTGCCCACCGCGCGCTTGAATCTGTCCGTTATCGGCGCTCGCTATCCCCCGTCGCTGGTCTCGTTCGTTTAATATCATAGTGGATACTGTTAGATCGAGTAGAGTCCTAATATTAACCGAAGACGAATGGGGTAGACCTATGTAAACGCAAGCAACAGTACGAAGTAAGGAGTACATGGTATACCGCTGGCAGTGTCGTCAGTGTTCATACACCGTCTTCTCAGCGAACGAATCAGCTACCGCTGAGACGGTCAAATCACACCTCATGGAACACTATTCCGGGCAGCTCACGAAAGAGGACTTCCGGGTGGGGTGGGAGTGCCCGTACTGTGACCAAACTGGGCAGAGTCACGACGTCGAGGACGGCGTCACTCGGTTCAAAAGTCACCTCTTTTCCCATGTCGAGCCGCTCATGGAGGCCGGATCTCACGTTGCGGAGGATATAAACGGAACCGGTAACATTCTGGTCCAGTCTCCGTTGAACAGTTCCGGTGCGGATAATGCACGAGTGCATCTGCTTTCCCCGGGTGATATCTTGCTGATCGTGACGACAACCCCTGTTGCTCGACTTCGGCTGCTGAACGAGCGGCTGTCCGAGTGGCCGGCTTGGACGATCGTTCTCACGACGAAACCGGATCCACTCGCAGGCGTCGAAGACCTCGATCTGGATACCATTCCCCTGGAGATCATTCAACTCGACAAGCGGCTCGGACTGCGTGACCTCGGTGAAACGATCTCCCGTGTTATAAGCGAACAGAACACCACGAACAGCAAGCTCGCCTTCGAGTTCGACATCATGTCGGAAATCATCGACAAGTTCGAGATGAAGACCGTCTTCCGATTCTTGCATATTCTCACGAACCGACTCGAGAACGCTGGCACGTTATCTCATTTCTTCATCAATCCCCAAACACAGTCCGCGTCAACGATCAATATGTTCGATGATCTGTTCGACATTTCGATGACTGTCCACGGTCAACGGTTCGTAGTGGAGTCCGGTGCGGGCTGAATCCGCTCGTCAATCGCCATCGTCACTGCGCCTGTCAGTATAGTCGGCTGGATCTCGGACATACGTATAATCGATAGAATTCGTCACAAGTTCGCTGTCCGTCGCACCACCGATCTCTTGTAGCACGTATTCCGCACGTTCGATCGCGGCGTCCTCGTTTTTGTCGTCGTGAACGTACATCTGGAGTCGTTTCTGTAGTTCGCTACTCGGTAAGTCCGCCAGACTTGCCGCGGCGAGTTGTGCAGTCCGCTGATCTTCGTCGTCGAGTGCCGCTAGCAGACAGTCATAGACCGTGTCGCGATAGTCGCTGTCCGGGTCAGTTATAGCGCCCAGCAGCCAAGCCGCGTTACGACGAATCCGCCATCGTTGACTTTCGTCCATGATGTCACGTACCAGCGGGACTACGGCTTCGGTATCGATCCGTTCCAACTGGTCGACAACGGTAGCGCGAATCGTCTCCTCTTGGGCGGACGAACTGTTGACGAACAACTGGAACAGGGACAGCATGGCTGCCCGCCGGACCGATTCCGGGTCGTCGTCGAGACACCGGATGAGGACGACGATCGGATCGAGTGTCCCGTACTGACCTACCTCTTCGATAGCGATCCGGCGGAGTTCGGTGTCATCGGCCTGTGTCACTGGGATAAGTGGCTCTAGCGCTTCGGTGGTCCCGATTGCTCCCAGGGCGTTGGCTGCCGCCCGCTGTACGATCACGTTCGGATCGTCCAGACGATCAGCGAGCGGGTCCACACATCGCGGGTCGCCGATCTGGCCACACGACCGTGCGACCTGAGCGCGAACCCGTGGTGCAGGGTCAGTCAGCGCGTCTACCAATCGCGTCACTGCCCGTTCGTCCCCAATATCACCGAGTGCCCGTGCAGCTACCAGGCGGAATTCCGGGTACTCCGCATCGAGCCACGCTGTGAGTACTTCCCTCGGCGACCACTGCTCTACGTCCTCCACATCGACGTCCGTGATTCGGTTGATGAGCCGATGTAGCGCGTCGTCCCCATACCGATACAGCGCGTCGATAGCACGTGCGCGGACACTGTCGTCCTCGTCTTTGAGGACCGCATCGATGAGTCCACGGACTGCAACCTCATCGTCGTGTGCGGACCCATCGGAGAGATCCCCCAAAATTTCCGCACAGCGGCGCCGTATGACCGCTTTATCGCTCTGTTTGAGGTATGTAACAAGGTCGCGCGTCTCCCCGTCACGGGCTAACGCATAGAGGAACGTCGTATCCTTGGCAGGGTTTTTGTCGATCATATCGACGGCACCGGCTTGTAATGTTTCACGTACTCCGGTGGTAGTTCCGCGCTCCGTGGCTCTCGTATACCTACACTAATATTACAGGTTGGTTATAGTATATCTATCGGTCTGCGCTATCGAACCGGCGGACACCGGGGCGCTAGTCGAATCCCGAGAACTCGGCTGCTCAATTTCCGCCCCGCAGCCCCACCACCCGTGTCTGGTCGTGGTCCGGAAACACGTCCGTGACGGCCCCGTCCTCGAACTCCTCGCGGATCACTTCCCTGAGTTCGGCCTCGTAGTCGCCTTTCGGGATCTCCTCGCTCGGCCCCGCCTCGACGACCAGTTGCGCCTCGACCAGGTCGTCGACCGCGCCGCGGCCAAAGCCCGACAGCGGCGCGATGTAGTCGACGCCGTGGCGGTCTTCGAGACTCTGGGCCTGCGCCCGCGAGACCGTCGGGACCCGGTCGTCCCGGCGCGTCCCGTCCGCCACTGCACTGAACGACTCCGCCGCGACGACTTCCAGGACGTGATCGTGGAGCTGCTGGATGCCGTTGCGGGGAAAGCCGTCCTCGACCATCTGTGCGGCCGCTTCGCGGGCCACCCCTTCGTCCAACTCGATCGCTTCCAGTGGAAAGCCGACCGCGTCGGCCGCCTCGCGAGCGTGGTCGGCGGCGTCGGTGATCCCGAACGTCGCCGAGACGAGCGTGACCTCGTAGAACGGGTCGAGGACGAGGGCGGCCAGCGTCGAGTCCTTGCCGCCGCTGTAGAGGACGCCGACCTCCATCTACCGGCGTTCGATGTCGAAGCTCTTCGAGTCCGGCTTGAGTTCCGAGAGCAGGTCTTTCATCTTCTCCTCGTCGATCTTGCCCTGGATGCGCCCGCTCTGGGCCAGCGCGAGGATCTGCTGTTCGACCTTCTCGCCGAACTGGGGTTTGGACATCTTGATCGTGTTCAGTCGCTTGCGCGCGCCGTCGGTCAGGTGCTGGCGGAGCATCGCCTTCTTCTGGGCCTCGGCCTGCTGGCGCTGGGCCTCCTGGGCCTCACCGCCACCGCCCTGTCCCTGTTTCTGCTCGCGCAGCTTCTCCATTTTCTCCTGTCGCAACCGTTCGAGTTCCTCGTCGTCGGGCTCGCCACTCATGACTACCCGACGATTGTCCTCTCAGCCGCAAAACCCTAACGGACCACCTTTTTACTGCGGGGGGATTCGCCTTCGGCGAACCCCCCTTGCAAAAACGTGGGCGAAAAACCGCCGCCTGCGGCGGCGGATGCTGGCTCCCGCCACAGCAACCGCATCCGCTACCGCCACAGCAACCGCATCCGCTGTGAGAAAACTGAGAAATCGGCTTACAGCGGTAGCGAGGCAAAAGCCCACCCCCTTTAGGGGTGTGGATGAAGCCGACACTGGGTACCAGT
>JBEQBN010000162.1:0-4251 GCA_041639775.1 Halapricum sp. | reverse complement strand
CCGAGATTGTCTTAACTCGACCGACGTTCGGAGGGCAATAATGGCGCGTACCAGAGCGAAGTCTCGTCTCACTCAAAAACCGAGATTGGGCAGCTCAGAGTGTGTGAAGACTTCTGCACCACCGCCCTCGATATGTATATAAATTGGCCGGTCGGACTCCCGACAGCCGGGAACACGGACAATTAATATTCCACGATGTGGCTCCGACGCGAAGCTATCGAATCAAACACGCGACGACCCCGCGGGGTTTTTTCCTCCGGCCCACGTCTGGCTATGCAATTATGACTGTAGGTCTCGTCGGGTCCGGTCCGGCGGCCGAGGCTGTCACCGCCGCGGTCGCTGACATCGACGTATCTGTGACACAGACCGATCCGGCTGCGTTCGGCAGTGAGCGACTCGGCGTCGTCGTCGGGGTCGCGGGCGACCGCGCGTTCGAGCGAGCGAACAGCCACGCGATCGAGACGGAGACGCCCTGGATCGCGGTCGAACTCGGCGGTATCGGCGGCTATCCAGTCGTCGATGCGGCGATCGCGGGGTTCGATCACACCGCCGGATGTTACGCGTGTCTCCAGGGCCGGGTCAGTGCGACGGTCGATCCGGACACCCAGCCGACGGCTGCACCAGCCGTTCCGATCCAGCGCTTCGCTGGGGCGATTGCAGGCCGAGCGGCCGCCACAGCAGTGACAGGTGGCGACTCCCCGTTGTTCGGACAGGTGCAGACCATCCCGGAGGCGACCCATCCGCTGCTCGAACTCCCGGGCTGTACGTGTGGATCGGCACCGTCACACGCGCTCGAACGAGATACCGTCGACACCGATCTCGAGGAAACGCTGGCGATGGCCGAGCGCGCGATCGACGAGCGCACGGGGATCGTCACCGAGATCGGCGAGGCCGAGTCCTATCCCGCACCGTACTACCTGGCACAGGTCTGTGAGACGTCCGGCTTTAGCGACGCCGCGGCCAGCCAGGACGCCGCGGGCGTGTCAGACGACTGGAACGAGGCGTTTATCAAGGCCGTCGGGGAGGGGCTCGAACGCTACTGTGCCGGCGTGTATCGAACGGACGACTTCCGGCAAGCGCCAGCACCCGACCTCGACGGTGCAGTCACGCCGTCGCTGTTCGTCTCGCCGGAGACTCCCGACGACAGCGCCGAGCGGGCCTGGGTACCCGGCGAACGTCTCCAGAGCGGCGACGACGCGTGGCTCCCGGCCGAACTCGTCTACTACCCGCCACACGAGCGGGACATCCGCCCGGCGATCACGACGGGCCTCGGCCTCGAACGATCGACTGTCGGGGCGCTGCTCGCGGGACTGTACGAAATCGTTGAGCGGGACGCCGCGATGTTGTCGTGGTACTCGACGTTCGAGCCGCTGGGTCTGGACATCGACGACAAGCGGTTCGCGGCGCTCGCAAATCGGGCCCGATCGGAGGGGCTGTCGATCACGCCGCTGTTGGTGACCCAGGACATCGACGTGCCTGTCGTGGCTGTGGCTGTCCACCGGACGGGCGAGTGGCCCCGGTTCGCGCTGGGGTCGGCTGCGGATCTGGACGCCGCGGCGGGAGCACGCTCGGCGCTTTCGGAAGCAATCCAAAACTGGCTCGAACTCAGCGGGATGGGTCGGGAACAGGCGGCTGACACAAGCGGCGCGATTGGTTGGTACGCAGACTACCCTGAGGAGATTGACGCGTTCATCGATGTCGATCGGTCCGTGTCAGCGGCCGACGTCGGGCCGGAAGAACCGCCGACGGGCGAGGCCGAACTGGAACACGTCCTCGACGCGCTCGACGAGGCGGATCTGGATGCGTATGCGACCCGACTCACGACGCGCGACGTCGCCTCGGTCGGGTTCGAGGCCGTGCGGGTGCTCGCGCCCGGCGCACAGCCGCTGTTCTTCGACGACGCGTACTTCGGTGAACGGGCCAGCACCGTCCCCGAGTCGCTCGGGTTCGAGCCCCGGCTAGACCGGGAGCATCATCCGTTCCCCTAGAAAGACGAGCCTAGATCCCGAAGGTCGCGCGGATCATATCTCTGGTTCCAGGTCCGAGACCGACTGCGGCGATCGCCATCAACAGGACGATCGAGTACCGCGGGTTCTCATCGAGGAACTCGTCGTTGAACAGCCAGACGATCCCCAGGGCGACGGCCATCTTCACGAGCAGGAACGGCCAGGAGGTGCCGATAACACTGGTGACCGACGCGGGAACGACCGCCTCGGTGATCGAAATGATCGTCGCGTTGGCGGGGTGTTTCGGGACGTACTGGAAAGGCAGTCCGAACGCCTCCCACCAGTCCGATGCGAGGACGTTCGCGACGCCGTCGATGGCGTGCGCCCAGAGGACGACCAGCCCGATGTACCCGGTGCCGCTGTTGATCTCGGGTGCGAACCGGTCGGCGAGCCAGTACAGCGCGTAGGCGATCCCGGTCGCGAGTCCGACGGTCACCAGCAGGAACGCGGGATACTGCCCGACTGACTCTTCGAGGACCGAAATGACGACCAGCCCGGAGAACGTGACGACGAACAGGACCGTCCCAATTGCGCCGAGGACGGGCGGATACGACTCGACGAAATCGTTGCGCGACAGCCAGACACTGCCCAGCAGTGCCGCGAGCGTGAGGAAAAAGACGGTGAAGTAGATCAGCGGACTGATAATCAACGTGTTGAGCGGGTACCCGATGATCTGTTCGGTGCCCGCCGTGTCAGCGAGCCAGTTGTTCGCGTCCTCGACGACCCGAAGTGCCCCGCCGAACAGCATAAACGGCACGAGGCCGAAAAACAGGTTTCGGTTCCGGCCGAGATGCAGCCGTCGGAGCAGGATCCAGATGCCGACCAGGAAGAACAGCCCGACGAGCATATAGCCCACTTCCGAGACGACTGTGTAGCCCGGCTCCGCGACGACGAGCCCTTCCTGTGCGGCTGTCGAGCACGCCGCACCGGCCGCAGTCGTAATCGAACCACCGTCGTTGATGGCACACTGTGCGTTGTGCGCGTCTGCGTACACCGGCCCCCAGAAGTACTGCCAGACGAACCCGTCGTAGACTCGTCGGGGCGCGAGCAACGAGCCACCGGCGAGCGCGAGGACGCTCGCCACGAACGTTGCGAGCCACGCGCGAGCGGGACCAATTCGGTCGATGACGTCCATGCCGAACACGGCGAGGCGCGGCGTGTTGAGGTTTCCGGTCGCGGGTCATCAGTGGATAGCCGCTCGTGGGTCGGTACTCGTCTTCCGAGGGGCTTTTGCTCGCCGGCCGCTAACAAATGGCCACGCGTGGCTATCACCGACAAGATATACGTTAAAAACCACCGGCAACTCGCCTCCCAGCTCGAGACAAATATTCCGAAGGGTGCGTTCTCGGGCGCGACGCTCGATCTGCTGTTCCAGGGTGAAAACCTGGGCAAACTCGACGATGCGACGCGCGATCGTATACTCGATTTCGCCGAGGATTTCCTCGACTGTGACTGCGAGGGTGCGCCACACTGTGGCCACCCCGAACGGAAGTTCGTCGCCTACCTGCTGGAACTGCGCGAGACCGGCCTCGGTCCACAGGCGATGGTCGACGTAATGAGCGATGAGTATATGGTGTATGCCTATCCGGGCGACATCCGGTCGTTTCTCGACGATTCGATCAGGCAACTAGAAGCGATCGAGACGCTGGCCGACGTCGACGGGCAACACGAGATGGCCGACCGGGCGAGAGAGTCGCGCAAACGGCTTCGGTAGATTTGTCAGAACGCTGTCAGAGGTCTTCGAAGTCGCCGATCCGGTAGGGGTTGTCGTCCTCGCCGCCGTCGAGTTCCTCTAGCTGGACGACGTCTTCCTGGTCGTTTTCGTCGAGTCGCTGCCGGAGTTCCGTCGCGTAGCGCTTGTACTCTTCCAGTTGCTCCCGGAGGTGGTCGGCTTCGAGTTCGAGCCGTTCGTGTTCTCGGACGAAGCTCTTTGGCACTTCGATTTTCGGCGGGAAGCTCTGGCTGTCGCTGCTCTCCTCGTTGAGTTCGTGCTCCGGGACGACCTTGACCTGGCCGTCGTGGGCGACGAGCATATCGACGTAATCCCGGAAGACCGCCGACAGCGAGATGTCACGCTCCTCGGCGATGTCCCGGAGCGTCTCGAACTTCTCTTGGCTCACCCGGAATGAGATCGTTTTGTTCTTGTTGCCCATTGATGAGTGGATATCGCTCCTCCTCGTACTTAATCGTTTGTCAGACGCTCGCACGTCCGTGGGTAGCCCGACTGTGCCGGCCGGCTACTCGA
>JBEQBN010000161.1:0-4270 GCA_041639775.1 Halapricum sp. | reverse complement strand
GTGCCTTCTCGGCGTGGGCCGAGACCGGAACGAACGTGAGATGCGCGTAGTCGGGATCGGTCGTGACTCGCCCCCAGTTGTCCTGGGCGGCCTCGGTGTCCATTTTGTTCGCTGCGATCACCATCGGTTTGGTCCGGATCCTGATCTCCCGGGCCAGCGCCTCGCGATCGCTCGCGTTCCAGGTGTCGGGATCGAGTGTCAGATCCAGCGTGAGGATGACCTGCTTGACCTCGTCTGCTCCGATCCCGAACGCCGACAGCTGCTCGGCCAGATTCGCTTCGATATCCCGTTCCGCGCCGTCATAGCCGGTGTGGTAGCGATCGATCCCCTTCTCCAGGACGTCGAGATACCACATATCGAGTTCGTTCTCCAGGAAATCGATGTCCTCGCGGGGATCGTGATCCTCGGTCGGCTCACCTTCGAGATCGGTCTCACCGGTGAAATCGACCACGTGGACGAGTACGTCGGTCTCGTTTAGATCTGAGAGGAACTGGTTGCCAAGCCCTTTCCCTTCGTGGGCGCCAGGGACAAGTCCGGCCACGTCGACCAGTTTCGTCGGAACGAATCGGACGCCCTCGGCACAGTAGCCGTGGTTGGGCGTGCAGGTGTGGCCCAACTCCGGGGCAGCACACTCGACGCGGACGTAGGCCTCGCCGACCGAGGGGTCGATCGTCGTGAAGGGATAGGCCCCTTCAGGGACGTCGTTCATCGTCGCCGCATTGAAAAACGTGGACTTGCCCACCGATGGTTTGCCCACGAGACCGATCTTGTAGCTCATTGGAACACACCAGTCGAATCACGGGCTAAAACGTTCGGAAACGAGTGTTCAGCGCGTGTAACTCACAGACACGGATGGACGAAGACTCGGACGGACGAAAGAGAGGATGTCGAAAGTCGAAGACTGTTTCAAGTCACACTCCCACGTGATAGCTATATGAGCACGGACAACACCCACGAGAACGCCGCACAGGACGTCATCGCCGTCGACGCCGACGACAACGCCGAAGGGCTGGTCAATCGGCTGGACGCCCACACCGGTGACGGGATCCGCCACCGCGCGTTCACCGCACTGCTTTTCGACCAGGACGGCAACGTCTTGCTTGCCCAGCGCGCGCCCGAAAAGCGCCTGTGGGGCACCCATTGGGACGGGACGGTCGCCTCTCACCCCCGAGAGGGCCAGAGTCAGGAAGAGGCAACCCGGATCCGTCTAGAAGAGGAACTCGGGATTACGCCCGACCAGTACGAAAACCTCCGGGTCACCGACCGCTTCGAGTACAAACGGTACTTCGAGAACGCCGGCGTCGAACACGAGGTCTGTGCAGTCCTGCAGGCGACGCTCACCGACACGACCATCGATCCCGATCCCGAGGAGGTCGCAGGGCTACTGTGGGCTCCCTACGAGCGTCTCCAGGACAACCCCGAACAGTACCGCCAGCTCCGGCTCTGCCCGTGGTTCGAGATCGCGATGCGCCGGGACGGGGAGTAACAGACAGACGCTGGTAGTTCCGTTTCGAGTTCCTCGCGAGGCACCCGCTGCGGAACCACTCGTCGCAAAACGTCGATGAAAAGCCCCGCGACTCGCAAGGCTCGTCGCGGTGACACTGCGCACCCGTCGGTCGCGCAGTACCCTAGTACGTCTTCGCGAAGTACGCTGTCTCCTCGGCTTTCTCACCACAGATCGCACATTCGTCGTGAATAGGCTCCTCGTCTTCCTCGAGAGGGACCATCACGATCTCGGCGGCGATGGCCTCTTTGATCGGCTCCTCGCAGTCCTCGTCACCACACCAGCCACACTTGACGTACCCGCCGTGCTGGCCGATCGTCCCGAGGATTTCCTCACGGGATTTGGCCTCGCGAATCTCCCCTTCGAGGGTCCGCTCGGCCTCGGCGTAGAGCTTCGCGTAGATCGTATCGAGGTGTTCCTCGACCGTCTGGCTGACCCCCTCGCGGTCGACGGTTGCCTCCTCGCCGTCGGGGCGGTGGACCAACGTTAGTTCTTGGTCTTCGACCTCATAGGAGCCGATCTCGATCCGCAGCGGGACGCCGTTGAGTTCGTGTTCGTTGTACTTGAAGCCGGGATTGCGGTTGTCCCGGTCGTCGAGTTCGACCCGAACGCCGGCATCTTCCAGATCGACGGCCACGTCGGCGGCGTACTCAAGCACTTCGTCCTTGCTGTCCTCGTCCCAGATGGGGACGATCACGACCTGCGTGGGCGCGAGTGTGGGCGGCAACACGAGTCCCTGGTCGTCGCTGTGGGTCATAAACAGCGCCCCGAGCGCCCGCCAGGACAGTCCCCAAGACGTCGTGTGCGCGAGTTGTTCGTCCTCGTGTTCGTCGACGTAGGTCACGTCGTAGGCCTCCGCGAAGGAGGTCCCGAGGTAGTGGGAGGTGGCGGCCTGGACGGACTTGCCGTCGGGCATCAGCGTCTCGACGGTCGTGGTCGTGTCGGCCCCGGGGAACTTGTCGTGGTCGGGCTTGCGACCGGTCAGCGCGGGCATCGCGAGCACGTCCTCATAGAGGCGCTCGTACTGCCCCAGGCGGGTCATCGTCTCCTCGTAGGCGTCCGCTTCATCGTAGTGGGCGGTGTGGCCCTCCTGCCAGAGGAACTCCTTGGTCCGGAAGAACGGTTTCGTCTCGGTTGCCTCCCACCGGACGACCGAACACCACTGGTTGACCCGCATCGGCAGGTCCCGGTGGCTGCGGATCCACTGGGCAAGAAACGGCGTGATGATGCTTTCGCTGGTCGGACGAACGGCCAGTCGCTCCTCGAGTTCGTCGTAGCCGCCGTGGGTCACCCAGGCGACCTCGGGATCGAATCCCTCGACGACGTCTTTCTCCTTTTCGAGGTAGGACTCGGGGATGAACATCGGGAAGTAGGCGTTCTGGACGCCCGTGTCCTTGAACCACGAGTCGAGGTGGTTCTGCAGGCGCTCCCAGATGGCGTACCCGCGAGGCCGGGTGACGATGAACCCGCCCATCGGCGCGTAATCGGCCAGGCCCGCCTTCTGGACCAGTTCCGCGTACCACTCGCCCGTTTCGTGCTCTTTGCTCGTCGTGATACCGAGTTCTTGGTCTGACATAGTTTCGAGTCTGCGATGGTCCGGCAGTCGCGTCGTTGCGACCGAATCGCTCGTCGTTGTTCGTGACGTCGCCGAGCGCGCCCCTAAACGTATCGAAAGGCTGGGAACATATGTCAATACGTATCGACCACAAGGCACTTTTTGATCACTTGCGAGGGGGACGTATGGTCGCCCGCTCTGCGCGAGACGTGTTCGGCTACGGCGTTCGATTGTTCGGATATCTCCTCGTATCGGTCCTCCTCGGAGGCGCACTGATCGCCGGCGGTGTCGGAACGATCGTGACACTCGAACCCGGTGTCGTCTTCGGGAACGAGTCACCAGGAAGTTACGCGCCGGTCGCCGCCGGAGGCGCACTCGCGGCGGTCGGCGGTCTCGTCCTCGTCGCGGGCGTGTTCGCGACGGTGTTCGCACTGATCTCGGACGCGGTCGCGGCCGGGCTCGAAACCGCCGAGACGACCGACACACGGGTAGAGACGGAGCCCGCAGACGGCAACGAGGGATCGCCACAGGGCGAGCCGGCAGGCGAGTCCGATACGGATACCGGCGAGGAATCGCCACACGGACAACAGGCCGAACGCGAGCCCTCGCCGGAGGATCCGTTCGGCGAACGCGAGGGTGACCCACTCGCCGGGGGCGGAACCGGCGATCCACTCGCGGGCGAACCAGAAGCCGACGGCCCACCGACAGACAGGGCACGATCTGACGATCCACTGGCGAGCGGAAACGAGTCACCTGCGGCTACACCGGAGGAGACAAAGACAGAGGCGGGAGACGACAGAGCGGCCTGGAAACAGGAGATCAAATCCGAACTAGACGACGAACCGACAAGCGAGTAGCCCAGGTGTCGGCAGCGACCCGCACTGTTTTTAACGGCAGGCGCACAAGAGAGTGATAACCGAGCAGACGGCCGCAGGAGTTGCGGCCGAGGGACGCGTCGAAGCGTCGTGCGGAGACGACCTGGTTCGGCGGCGACGGCCCACCCGGGCACGCCCATCCGAACCCCGCCGGTCATCAACGCGAGCGACGGTCAGACGACAACGCTCGAGTGACCGTGTCGGTCCTCAGGCCCTTCTCGTGGCCGTTCTCGGAGGGTAAACTATGGAAATCGAAATCGCAACAATCGGCGGCTACGAGGAAGTCGGCCGCCAGATGACCGCTGTTCGCGCCGGAGACGACGTCGTCGTATTCGA
>JBEQBN010000160.1:0-4275 GCA_041639775.1 Halapricum sp. | reverse complement strand
ACCGGGCCGAGACCGTCGTATTCAACCGAGAGCATCACCCCACGCGTTGGCCGCATTGCGACGTCGAGATCGGCCATATCAGCGAGTGCTTCGGCCCAGGCACCGGTCGCGTTGACGACGTATTCGGGCTCAATCCGGTCGTCGACACTGCCACCGACCGTGACGTGCTGGACACGCCCGTCGGTGACAGTGATGTCTTCGACAGGTGCGTGTGTGTGAATCGTCGCGCCGTGGTCTCGAGCGTCGGCCGCGTTTGCGGCGACCAGCCGCGACGGGTAGATCACGGCGTCGGGTACTTCCATCGCCCGTTCGACGTCCGGCGCGATGTCCGGAATGCGTTCGCGGACAGCTTGTTCGTCGAGCGTCGTCGTCGGGATTCCCGCGGTCTCGCAGGCGTCGCGCTTCCGTTCGAAGTACTCCGGATCGTCCTCGGCCAACTGGACGAACAGGCCGCCAGTGTCACGGATACACTCGCCCGCGATGTCCTTGAGAGCCCGGTTCTCCTCGATGCACTCTTCGGCTCCGACCCGGTCGGACTCGGCATAGCGGGCACCGCTGTGGAGCAATCCATGCGATTTACCGGAGGTCCCACTTCCTAGACCATCACGCTCTAGCAGTGTCACATCAACGCCTCTGAGAGCGAGATCCCGAGCGATGCCGACGCCAGTCGCACCACCACCGATTACCAGCACTGTTGTCGTTCGCATACGTTTCATTCGTCTCCTCGGATATGTACGTGCGGTTGTCGGGGATATTGACCGAGAGCCGATCGGAGCGATCAGACCGCTGTAACTGGCCGACTCGCCGTCGGCTGTTGGACGTATCACTCGTCGACGATTCCGCCGCCGAGGTAATGTTCGGTCCGGTCGTTCGTCGAGGCCGCGACCTTGGTAAACGTGATCACGCGCTCGTCGTCGAGGCGTCGATCCGACTCGACGTCGAGAGTCAACTGGAACTCTCGAAGGTGGGCAAGCAGTGCATCGATCGTCTCGGGATCGCCCCGAACCGTGTGTCGTTCGCCGACCGTCTCGCCGTCTGCGACAGCTTCGATCGTCTCGGCGAACGGCAACAGGATCGACTCGCCGAGATCGTGAGCACGCTCGCGGCGTCGCTCGGGTGACTCCTCGAATTCGACTGTCTGAAAGGCTTCACGGAGCAGTCGCGAGAACAGAAAGTCCTGTCCGTACTCGAATGGCAATGCGAACGCGTCCGCCAGTTCGGCGTGGTGGGTCGCTTCGGTGGTGTACTTCAGGAGTGACTGTCCGTCCTCGGATTTCAGTACGACGCCTTCCCGACCCTCGGTGTCTAGGGTCTCGATGGCGTCACGGACGGCTCCGGGGACATTGTCGACGGTGTGCCAGCCGAACGTTTGTGGTTGTTCGAACCCATACTCGGCACAGAGTTCACGCCGCCGCTCGGGCGCGAGCGGGCGGCCGCTCGTCCGATCGCGGACGTCGAAGATCCGGAAAGCGTTTGTCTCGATACCGTCGTAGTCGTGTGCCGTATAAGGGTTCTCCGGGCCGATCAACTCCGCACAGAGCATCTTCTCGGGATGGTCAGCGAAGAAATCGCCCGGAGCAAGCAGTTTGCGGGCGCGCTCGGTCGTGTACGGACAGACGTAGCCACCTCGGGTGAACGCCGTCGTGCCATCGACGTCCACGATACGGACGTTGAACCCGTTGAGTTTCTCCTCGATCGTGACCTGGTCGCTCTCGAAGTAGTTCCGGACGCCGGGTTCGAGCGTGAGCACGCGCGGAACACTGGGATAGCCACGGACGACCCCACCGGTCGTCTCGATGAGTACCGTCCCGCGTTCGAGACCGTGACGAGCGTCTGGCAAGTGATAATATTCCAGCCCGTGGTCGGTGCGGGCCTGGAAGTGCTCGAACAGTTCCGACGGGCTGTCGGCACTCGTCTCGAGTCGCCCGTGCCAGGCGTCTTTGTCCATAGCTATTACTACACTTGATTTGGACAAAAGCAGCGGGGGTGGTTCTATAGGTTTCGACGTATAAGCTCCAGATATGCCCCCAGAACTGCCGCGACAGCAGTTCGTGCTCGACACGTCGCTTTTCATTACCGAGGAGATCCGCGAGCCCGAGGAATCCCTGGAAGAGGCCGTCCTCAGGCTCTTAGACCGGATCGCGACGGCCCGGCTCGAGCTCAACATCTCCTGTCATATGCCGCCCTCGATCCACGACGAACTCGTGACGATGCTCCGTGAGCGCGACGTTGGCGAGGAGGTCTTCGAGCGGCTGGAAACCTGGGTCGTCCGCAAGAGCCCGGACCGCTACGGCGTGAACATTCCCGCAGACATCGTCTATCAGTTCGTCGACGAGATGAGCGACCGGGTCGATCGGGGACTCCGAGTCTCCGAGGAAGCACTCCGGGAGGTCGAACAGCTCGACCCCGACAAGCTGGGCTCGGGCGAGGAGTATATGACCGAGGCCGACCGCGTCCTCTCGAACCTCCGGGACAAGTACCGTCAGGCACTCCGTCAGGGCGTACTTGACTCCCGGGAGGACTTCGACCTGCTCGTGCTCGCGAAGGAACTCGACGCCGGCGTCGTCACCGAAGACCGGGGCATCATCGCGTGGGCGGATCGGTTCGGCCTCCGCTACGTCCGGGGCGGGCAGTTCCCGACGCTGCTGGAGGAGTACCTGCGGGCCACGGGCGTCGAAGAGTAGCGACACCGCGATGTGTAGGGTGGTAACACGAACCCCTAGTAGGTGTATGCAGACTCTAGGCTCTCAGAGTCCGTATCAGGGAAGTATACTTGTCCCTCGACTCAGCAATCTCGCACGATGACTGACGGCGAGATCGAGACCATCGAGTTCGAGCAGACCGACGGGACGATGGGCGTCTACATCGAGAGCGTCGGCGTCTACGAGGACGGGAGCACGGAAGTCCTCGACAGCACGACGGTCGGCAGTCCACGAGAGTTCGAACGCATTCGGGCGTTCGAACAACGCTGCAAACGCCAGTACAGCCAGTAGGTACCACCGAGCGACCGCCGGATCCGCGGAGGGGGAGTCATCGTGCTTATCAGTCTCGGTCGCCCAATTCAGGTATGGAAACCGTACCGGACACGAGCGTGGTCATCGACGGCCGCGTGTCCGAGCAGATCGCCGACGGCGACCTCGCAGGGGCGACGATTGTCGTCCCCGAGGCAGTCGTCGGCGAACTCGAAGCACAGGCCAACGACAGCCGCCAGCAGGGCTGGGACGGCCTCGAGGAGTTGCAGAAACTCGCCGATCTCCACGACGCGGGCGACATCACCGTCGAGTACGTCGGCCGGCGTCCCGATGCGGTCGAGAAACGCGAGGCCGGCGAGGGAGAGATCGACGCGTTGATCCGTGATATTGCCGCCGAGCGCGACGCGACACTGCTGACCAGCGACGTCGTCCAGAACGAAGTCGCACAGGCGAAGGGACTCGACGTCATCTATCTCGAGCCCCACGGCAGGGACGTCGAGCGACTCGCAATCGAGAACTTCTTTGATGAGTCGACGATGTCAGTCCACCTCAAGGTCGGCGTCGCCCCAAAGGCCAAGCGCGGTGAGATCGGCGAGATGCATTACCAGCGGATCCGCGACGAGCGGGCCACCGAATCCGAACTGACGGAGTACGCCCACGAGATCGAAGAGAGCGCTCGGGCCAGCCCCGACGGGTTCCTCGAACTCGACGAGCCTGGGATGAGCATCGTCCAGTTTCGTGAGTACCGGATCGCAATCGCCCGCCCCCCATTCGCCGACGCCCTAGAGATCACCGCAGTCCGGCCGATCGTCAAGACTGACCTCGACGACTACGAGTACGCCGACGAACTCCGTGATCGCCTCGCCACCCAACAGCGTGGCGTCCTCATCTCCGGGTCACCGGGGGCCGGCAAGTCCACGTTCGCCCAGGCTGTCGCGGAGTTTCTGACTGACAACGATTACGCCGTCAAGACGATGGAAAAACCCCGGGACCTCCAGGTCGGTGACGACATCACCCAGTATACCGCACTGGGCGGGGAGATGGCCAAGACCGCCGACTCACTGCTGATGGTCCGGCCGGATTACACCATCTACGACGAGGTCCGCAAGACCGACGACTTCGAGGTGTTCGCGGATATGCGACTGGCTGGCGTCGGAATGATCGGTGTCGTCCACGCAACCAGAGCGATCGACGCGCTCCAGCGACTCGTCGGCCGGGTCGAACTCGGGATGATTCCCCAGATCGTCGACACCGTCGTCTACATCGAAGCCGGCGAAATCGCGACGGTCTATGACGTGCAGAC
>JBEQBN010000159.1:0-4278 GCA_041639775.1 Halapricum sp. | reverse complement strand
CGCCCGTCCACCATTCATACCGAATAGTTCGACTGTCAGCGATGCAGCCGTCGCCAGCCACCGACCAGCAACGCTCCCAGCCCGTGCAGTGCGATCCAGAGCCCGAACAGCCAGGAGAGCGAATCGGCCGCGGACGTAACGAGCAGCCACAGCCCCACCGACGAGAGGATGAGGCCAGCGAGGAGCCACAGCGCGGTTCGAGACACGTGTTCCCCCAGGGGGCGACGACACCTCACTGTGGCGGTGGTGGGCACAACGGTTAGTGCCGTCCAGCGCCTAGTCGGGGTATGTCGGATGCAATCCTCGTCTACGATGACGACTGTGCGTTCTGTACGGAAGCGGCCGAGTTCGTCGCCGACCGATCGGCGGTCGAACTCGTCGGGTTCTCGGAGTTGACCGATGACCTACGTGACCGGCTGCCGGCCGACTACGAGAGCTGTGCACACCTGCTAGTCGGTGACGCGGTCTACTCCTGTGGCGCGGCGATGGAGCGGGCGTTCGTCCATACCGACATAGGCCAAGACCTGAAACCGGCAGTCAAGTTCCTCAGTCAGTTCGAGGACTACACCCGCGTCCGAGAGCGGGTGTATCGGGAGATCGCCGATCGCCGCGGAACGCTCGGCAAACTGGTTCGATAAACAGTTACTCGTCGGCGTTTGCGACGGCCTCGAATCCGTCGATGTCCAGCGAACCGCCGATCGTCCGGTTAGGGTAGGGAATGTTGATACCCTCCTCGTCGAAGCGCTCCTTGACGGCCTTGACGTATTCGCCCTTGGTCTTGACGAAGTCACCGCGACCAGGCTCATCGATCCAGACGCGGGATTTGAGCCCGACCGAGGAATCGCCTAGTTCCGTCAGCCGGACCGAAGGCGCGGGATCGTCGAGGATCTCGTCGTGCTTTTCGGCCGCATCGATGATGATGTCGGTGGCCTTGTCGATGTCGTCGTCGTAGCCGATGCCAAAGAGGAACTGCAAGCGAAGCTGCTCCTTGGCGACGGGATTTTTGATGACACCATCAGTGAGGTTGGAGTTGGGCACCGTCAGCAGTTCGTTGTCGAAGGTTCGCACGCGGGTGACACGCAGGCTGATATCTTCGACGACGCCGGTGTTGCCGTCCCACTCGATCCAGTCGCCGATGCGGAACGGTTTGTCCGTGTAGATGAACACGCCGGCGACGAAGTTGGCGATGACGTCCTGCAGGGCGAACCCGATCGCCAACGTCGCGGCGGCGGCGATCGTCGCTAGCGACGTCAGGAAGTTGCCATAGCCGGCCATTCCGAAGGCGACGGCGATCGCGGCGAAAAGCACCAGCATCGCGGCGGCTTTTCGGATCGGCGTCCTGGCGTGCTCGTCTAGTCCACGGCGCTTGAGCATACGAGAGACCGCTGGCAAGACAACAGCCTTGCCGCCATAATAGAGCACTGCAAACGCGACGACGAACGTGAGCGCGGATCCGAGTGGGTTCGCGATCACATCGGGGATACCCGCGTCGGCAAAGAGATCAGCGACGAACTGCAGGGGAATCACCGCTGGAACACTCCCGTGTGGCCCCGAACCTGGACGAGTTCAGCGTTCGTGCGTTCGGCGAGCGTTTCGGCCAATTGTTCGCTGGTCGTCCCACCGCGGGCTGACCGCAGGAACTTGACTTTCACGAGATCGCTCGATGCAAGTTGTGAGTCGAGTTCGTCGACGACGGAGTCGACGCCGCCTTTCCCGACTCGAAGTGTTGCATCCAACTCGTGGATGCGACGCTGTTTGTCTGTATCCGTCATAGTTATCTCCATACGTTTGAGACCGTTTTACCTTTCGACCCGCCGGTGTGTGGTTGGCTATGACAGATCCGTCACGATCAGTACCCATACCGCGCCTGTGCACCACAGTCACAGGTAACGACGACGTGTCCGTCCCGGGTTCGGACCCGGGCGTTACGGCTCGGGATCAGATACGCGTCACAAGCGTCGCAGGTGAACCGATCGAAGTCCGCCGGCAGTGAGAGCCGGTTGCGCTCGGCGATCCGGCGAGCGCGTCGGACGTGCTGGCGGGCACGCTCCTGATCGTCCGCGCGAGCAGCCGCTTTGGCCTGCTCGTGCAGGATCGCGATCCGCTCGCGGGCGAGTTGCCGATCGGTTCCCATCGACGTGAGGGTAGGGGAACCCGCCCGTTAGGTGTATCGTTCCGCTCCGGGAGTACGTCGCCCGGCCTGAGGCCCAACGCTCCGAGCGGAGTCGGCAACGTTATTGATACCCCCGAACTGCTGTCAGGTGTGCGCGTCCTGAATTACCTCGAGTTCGAGGAGCGACTCGATCGCAGCGGGATCAGCACCTCCGTTGCTCACCAGCGGGCCGCTCTCTCTCGGACGGATGCTGACGTGACCTATCTCACGACGCCGTGGTACGGTGGCGATATGGTGCTGGCAGGGCTGAACCGGCTCGTCAACGGACAGGGACTGGCCGAGTTCGATCTCGTGCACGCCAATATGATCGGACCGGGAACTGCCTACGTGGTCCGGCGGGCAAAGCGACAGGACATCCCCGTGGTGTTGCACGCACACGTGACCAGCGAGGACTTCGCCGAGAGTTTCCGTGGATCGAATCTCCTCGCGAAACCGCTCCGGCAGTATCTCAAATGGTTTTACTCGCAAGCCGATCTGGTGCTTTGCCCGAGCGAGTACACCCGCCGGACCCTCCAGGAGTATCCGATCGACGCGCCGATCCGCTCGATCACCAACGGGATCGATCTGGATTCGATGGCCGGTCACGAGCAGTTCCGCGAGGAGTACCGCGATCGCTATGATCTCGAGGGGATGGTCGTGTTCGCGGTCGGCAGCGTCTTCGAACGCAAGGGTCTGACGACCTTCTGTGAACTCGCCCAAAACACCGAGTATGATTTCGCCTGGTTCGGCGAGTACGACGGGGGGCTGCTGGCTTCCCGAACGGTGCGCAAGTGGACGAAACACCCGCCGGAGAACGTCACCTTCACCGGCTGGATCGAGGACAAGCGCGGCGCCTTCGCCGCCGGGGACGTGTTCCTGTTTCCTTCGAAGGTCGAAAACCAGGGACTGGTCGTACTCGAGGCGATGGCTGCCGGCAAGGCGGTCGTGCTGCGGGACATCCCCGTCTTCAGAGAGTACTACGAGGACGGCCACGACTGCCTGCTCTGTTCGACCCGCGAGGAGTTCGAAGACGCGCTCGAACGACTCGAAGCGAACCCGGACCTCCGCGAGCGACTGGGCGAAAACGCCAAAGAGACCGCACAGCAACACAGCCTCGACCGCGTCGCCGAAGGGCTGGCCGACGCCTACCGGGAAGTCACAACACATTAACCGCCGGTGGTTCAATCACTGAACGAATGGTCACCCCGACTGTCGCCGCGTTCACCGACACGTACCTCCCGACGGTGAACGGCGTCACCTACACCGTCAAGTCCTGGCGCGAAGCCTGGGAGTCACGGGGGCATACGATGGACCTGGTCTACCCGAAGGCCAGCGACTACGATCCCGGTTCCGGGGAATATCCGGTCCGAAGCGTTCGGTTTCCGTTCTACGAGGGGTATCGGCTCGGCGCGCCACAGGTTCCCGAGGGTGTCGCGGACGCCGACATCGTACACGCACACACGCCGTTCGGCGTCGGACTGAGCGGACTTCGGCTCGCACGGTCGAACGACCTGCCGCTGGTAGCGTCCTATCATACGCCGACCAGCGAGTACGCGGAGTACATCTCGTTCAACGGGGCCGTCGAGCGGACGGTTCGACGGTGGGCCCAGTCTTACGAGCGGTGGTTTTTCGGCCGCGCTGACCTGGTTATCGCACCCAGCGAACGGGCACGCGAGCACATTCTGAACGACGTCGGCATCGACACGGACGTCGCCGTCGTCGCCAACGGGGTCGACACTGACCAGTTCAGGCCAGTCGACACCGACGCATTCCGAGAGCGCTACGATATCGGCGACGGGCCAGTCATCGGATACACCGGTCGGCACGGCTACGAGAAGTGCCTGTCCGACATCCTCGCCGCGGCAGACGGAATGGACGTGACGGTGCTGTTCGGCGGTGACGGGCCGGCACGGGAGGACCTGCAGGCCCGCGCGGAAACACTCGATCTCGACGTACGGTTTCTGGGCTTTCTGGATCGCGAGGAGCTGCCCGCCTTTTACTCGACGCTTGATGTGTTCGCGTTCCCCAGCCCCGTCGAGACACAGGGGCTTGTCGCGCTCGAAGCCAACGCCTGTGGAACGCCGGTCGTGGGCGTCGACAGCGGCGCGCTCTCGGACACGATCGTC
>JBEQBN010000158.1:0-4290 GCA_041639775.1 Halapricum sp. | reverse complement strand
TCACTCTGGGGTCCGAGACCGAATATCGCGGGACGCCCGCAGGACTGGTCGTTCGCTCCTCGCTTTCCGCACGACTGTTCGACTGGGCGCAGTTCGACGGCTTTAGCGTCACCGACGACGCGATCGTGCTTCACCGACCGTTTCCGTTTCCCGATATTCGATTCGCGCGTGCAAGCATTGAACAAGAGCCGGACGTGATTGCGACCATCGAGGAACAACTCGACCGGGCGGGCGACGGGCCGTGACCTAGTCGTTGACGTCCTCGAGATGGTTGTTGACTACGACGCGACCAGCCGGAGTCAACTGCAGACCGTCTTCGCCGTCGGTGAGCAGATCCTTGTCTTCGAGTTTGCTGCGCAGGAGTTCAACCTCGCTGGTCTCTATATCGAGCACTTTCGCAAGGGGGATCCCCTCCATTTCCCCGGTCGAGTAGACGGCCACGAGCAGTTCCGTCTCGGGTTCAGACAGATCGATGTCTCCGATTTCGTCCATCACCTCGCGGTACTCCCGACGCAGATACCGCCCTAAGATGGTCATCTTCCGCGAAGAGGGCAGCGCCGCGAGCGTGACAATCGCCTGTCCATCCCGGTTGTGTGTCGTCGATAGCACTGGACGCGTCGTGCCACCGATCTCCCGGGACAGTCGCTCGAACCCAGTGACGGTCGCGAGTCTGATCGTGAACTCCCCGTCCGGTCGCTTGAATCGGATCCGACGGGGCTCCATAAATAACTTGGCCGGCGTGAACTCCGCGCCGGTGACCCGGCCCCCGACCCGTGCGGGATGTTTCACCGTCGCCTCCGTGCCGTTGAGCAACGCCTTGAACAGTACCGTGTTAAATTTCTCGATCGTCTCGTCGTCAGCTTCGATGGCAGCGACGAACTGCTGGTCGTTGCGCTCAAAGGCGACCGTCACCGTTGAGTTGAAAAAGTCACCTAACTCGTCGGGAACCTGCCCGACCGCGACGTCGAAAATCGACGATAGCGGGATCTGTGTCTTGCCCTCTTGGGCGGCCAACACCAGCCGCTTGCGACTGAGGAGGATCCGCCCTTTCACGGGCTCGGCTCGCGCGGACTTCTGGGAGTTGAAGCTGCCGACGAAGTCCGCGATGATCGATTCCGACATCCCTTGGGTATTCTGTAGTTACAGCGGACGAATATTGAGGGTTTCGAGCGAGTATCAATGGAGAGAACGGCACGCCCCACACTGTGGTCTTTTACTCGAGCGACTCGGCGATGTCGGACAACGACCCTTTCGGGGGCTCTCGGACGGTGTAGACGGCTCGCTGTCCGGGTTCTCGCAACCCGTAGTGGTACCCGTCGTGTAACACGTCGAGCAACAGCGACCGGCCCGGCTCCACGTCTGCGTCCTCGACCCACTCGATCAGGCGGTTTTCGCCCTCGTCGCTCCGTGCCAGACGAGCGTTGTCGAAGACTCCGTGGACGACAAGCGTCCCGTCAAGCCCCGATTCGACGTGCGCGTGGTAGGCCTGGCCATCGAGTGTGAGCCGGACGAGGTCGCTGTCGCTGGCCCTGAGCGACTCGGGGAGTTCGAGTTTCGGACGCGATGTCCGACCGGCAGTGCCGAGCGTCACGCGGTGGGTTTCGACTGCTTCGTGGTCGCTGGCGATCCGGTCGGCCATACCCTTATTCGTCGTCGGATTCGCCAAGCAATTCGGCGACGTCACCGCTGCCGGCTTCGGCGACTGCCGCGTTGATCTGGCGCACTTCGTCGCTGATCTCGCGGCCACGGACAGTCACGCGTTTGCGTTCGCCGTCGCGGGACGGCTCGTAGCCGACCCCGCCCTCCAGCATAACCGACTTGAGATTCGGGCCGCGGACGTCACCGCGGAGGGGGCGACCAGCCGTATCAGAGCCACCGGTAATCTCGAGCGTGTACCCGTCGAGACCGACGGCACTGCCCTCGACCTCGTCGCCGATCTCTCGGCCCATAAATCGGTTCGCGTCCTGTCCGTCGACGTCAATCTGGTACGTCACGCCGCTGTCGGGATCCGCAACGGCGACGGTGAAATCTGCCATACCAGTAACCTGCCAGTCCCGCTTAAAAAGCCCGTCGAACCGCAACGGCGTCTCTCCCGTTCGGTCACCGCCGGTCGATCCCGACGATCGTCGAAACGCGAGCGTTCTCCTTCAGGCTTACTCCGGCACCGCCGACCGACAGCGGAACGCGACCAAGCGACTGCACAGTCAGCGTCGGGTGAAACGCTCCGCGTTCGCGGACGGCTTCCCGGGTCTGAATCTCGGCGACGAGGTCTGACGGAAGCGACAGCGATTCGTTGTATTCGAGGAGATACTGTCCCGAATCGAGGTGCCACCACTCGTAGTCGTCGTCGGGATTCCAGAGCGTCCGCTCGGGGGATGTCATCTCCGCGTCTTCGAGTTCGCCGCCGCCGAAGTCGATTCGACCTGGTGTGTCAACCTCGAAGACTTCCGCGACGGTCAGATCGAATCCGGGTCCGTCGGTCTGAGTCGGCTCGTGGACGGTGTCTTCGACGAACTGCCCTAGTTCCATATCCGGTGTCGTTGCGTGCCAGCGTAAAAAACATCCTCCCGTTCCGAACGATCATCCCTGCTAGTTTTCAGTCGATGGGAACGCACGCGAGGGTTATGGCCGGAAGGGGCCGAGTGAAGAGTACGATGTCCGGGATGCGCGCCGAACTCGAGATACCGGCGACCGAGGCCTGCCCTGTCGCCCGGTTCACCGAACGCACAGACGGGTCGGTCACCTCGGTACGCCGCGCGAGAAACGGGGACGGGGAGTACACCGAGGAGTTCACTGCGACCGGAAACGTCGATCCGGACGCGTTCGATCAGAATCTCGAATCACTGTTCGAGTACCAGTCCGCGCAGGTCTTTCAGTTCACCCACGACCTGAAAGACTGTGTCTGTGAGTACGTCGAACAACACCAACACCCTATCGCCGATGTCCGCGCACAGGACGGCTCGCTCGTGTTGACGCTTCATCTGACGAATATCACTGATCTCCGTGATCTCGTGACCGATCTTCGCGAGCAGTTCGGCTCGGTGCGCATCCGCTATCTCTTGCAGGTCGATAGCGACGAGGAGGGCGCCGACGACGTCGTTCCGATCAACCGCGCTCGCCTAACCGACCGCCAGCTCGAAGTCCTAGAGACCGCCCACGAGATGGGCTATTTCTCCTATCCCCGCTCGGCCAACGCTACTGACGTCGCCAACGCACTCGGGATCGACGCCTCGACGTTCACCGAACACCTCGCGGCCGCCCAGTCGAAACTGATGGACGAGATCCTCACCACTCCTTAAAACACCCTAAATACTTTAGGGCAACCTAATATAGAGACGGCCACAGACTGTTCTCCTGATGAACATCCCAGCAGATGTAACAGAGCTGATCGGGGAGACACCGCTGGTCCGAGTGGATTCGATCGCGCCGAACCTGCTTGTGAAACTGGAGTCGTTTAACCCCTACTCGGTCAAGGACCGGATCGCCCGCGAGATGCTCGATTCGGCCGCCGAGGCGGGCAAGTTGACCGACGACACAGTCGTCATCGAGCCGACGAGCGGGAACACGGGGATCGGCCTGGCAGCGGTCTGTGCCGCCCGGGACCAGGAGTTGATCCTGACGATGCCCGAATCGATGAGCGAGGAGCGACGCAAACTCCTCCGGGCGCTCGGGGCCAAACTGGAGTTGACCGACGCCGACGGGGGGATGGGTGGTGCCATCGAACGGGCCGACGAACTCGCCGGGGAGTACGACGACACCTTCGTCCCTCAGCAGTTCGACAATCCCGCCAACCCGATGGCCCACCGGCGGACGACCGGTCCGGAACTGGACGAGGCGACCGACGGCGATCTGGACGTCTTCGTCGCCGGCGTCGGCACCGGCGGGACGATCACCGGTGTCGGGACCTATTTCGAGGACGCCGATACCGACGTCGACCTGATCGCCGTCGAACCCGAGGACTCGGCGGTGCTGTCCGGCGGCGAGGGGGGCAGCCACGGCATTCAGGGGATCGGTGCCGGGTTCGTTCCGGAGATTCTGGAGCGGGACCTGCTGGACGAGGTCCGAACGGTGGCCAAAGACGACTCGATCGAGATGGCCCGTCGTCTCGCCAGCGAAGAAGGGATCGCCGGTGGGATCTCGACAGGCGCGAACGTCCACGTCGCTGCGGAGGTCGCCCGCGAACGACCGGACGAACTCGTCGCGACGATCGTCTGTGATCCCGGCGAGCGATATCTCTCGACGGGCCTGTACGACTTCTAGCCTGGAGCAGGCGACTCGCGGATTCTTTCA
>JBEQBN010000157.1:0-4300 GCA_041639775.1 Halapricum sp. | reverse complement strand
CCGTATCTGTCAGGAAATCATAAGTAAACGCGATATCTTCGGCAGTAATCGGCTCACCGTCGTGCCAGTAAAGATTCGGTCTGAGGGTGACCGTGAACTCGTCGTCAGCCGTCGCGAGCTCCCACTCTTGAGCGAGCCACGGTTTAACGCCGCCGTCGTAATACCGAGCGAGCGGATCGTACAGTACCGATGTGACAAGATCGAACTCGTTGATCCACGGGACGAGTGGGTTCAACTGTTTGGTGATCGAGCCGTCTTTCGTCGTGATCCGAAGCGTCTCGTCAGTCGCTGATTCCGACGCGGGCTCGAGTTCAAGCAGCCAGGTCTGTTCGCGAAGTGGCGCACGCTCCCACCCCTCGAATGCGTCAGTGCTGACCGCGGCAATAGCTTGATCCGTGGCAATCGGTATGAGCGGTTGCTCGCCGGCGACCGTATCGAGGATACGTCTGATCGTACCTGTCCGTTCCTCGCCAGTTTGCCGGTGCTGTTCGGCGAGAGACTCATCCAACGAGATGTCGGCAAAGCCAAAGGGGTTTTGCCATCCAAGTCCGTCCGAATATGTCGATGTCAGTAACGGCCGAAGGTAATCCGGATCGTGTCCGATCGGCATCGTTCCGACGTACAAGTCGAAATCCCGATCGTACAGGACCTGTCTGCGGAACTGACCGGGTGGGATCAGCGGAAACCGCGTGTCGATGCCGACTTGTTTGAGTCGTTTGACGAGCTGGCCGGCGATTTCGTTCGCCCGTCGATCCCAGTCGGCTGGCGGAGCCACCACGCGCAACGAAATCTGGTTGAGCGAGGCGACGCCCAGAAACTGCTGCATAGACCCGAGACAACCACCCAACAGTCCAGCCCCAACAGTAGCTCCACCCGCGGCTGCTTGACGCCGTGTCAGCCGTGGTCGTGTGTCTTCGTCCATCTGTATCCACCACAACGTGATTGTGTTATCCGGGGACCAACCGGACTATATCGAGTTATATAGACGGACTGGACAACAGCATATCAAGGTGTCGGCTCACCGCTACTGTCAACCGAGTGTCGGCTCGACTGGTGTCGACGGTGAGCGACCGTCAGCCTATTACAGAATGGTATCGAACGGAGAATGTTGATGCCAGTGGAGTTATCGGGCACACACACGACCGCAACGGTGATGATCGACGACGAGTCGCTGCTGGAGCAGTCGGCCCGCGAGCAGATCCAGACTCTCATCGATCACGAGGCGTTCACCGAACCGGTGGTCGTTATGCCGGACACACACTGGGGAGCCGGTGCACCGGTCGGATTTACGATGTCACTGCCCGACCGGATCGTCCCGAACGTCGTCGGCGTCGACGTCGGCTGTGGGATGGCCGCGACGAACCTCGGGGAAACGCTGCCACTGGACGACAGCGAGCGCGAACGCCGCGTCCGCGAGGTCGTCCCGATGGGGCGAGACGTCCACGACTACGCGGACGCGCCACACTTGGTCGATCAGTTTCCCTTCGAACGGGCGAACCGGGTCTTCAAACGGTTCGAGGAGGCCTATCGCGAGCGGTTCGGCCGGTCGATCGAGCCGATCAGCTTCGAGTTTTCGGGTTACGACGAGCAGTACTTCAAGGACCTCTGTGATCGCGTTCTCTCCCGGAAGCGCCAGGGGACCGGCCACGTCATCAAAAGCGCTGGCACGCTCGGTGGTGGCAACCACTTCGTCGAGTTCGCCCGCGCACGCGACTCCGGTGACTACTGGCTGATCATCCACAGCGGGTCGCGCTATCTGGGGCTGGCCGTGGCCGAATACTGGCAGCAGCGGGCGACCGAACTGCGGAACGCCGACGCGATTCGGGCAGCGATACCCGAGGACGACTACCGGTATCTCGAATTCGACCCCGAATCGGTCAGCGACGCCGACTTGCACGCCTGGGTCACCGGCGGGATGGGCCAATCCCACATCGACCGTGAGGCAGTGCTCGAGGATCTCGAGGGGGAGGCGATTGAGCGAACATTCGACCGGCTGAACGGTATCGAACCGGACTCGCAGGCGCGCAATACGGATCTGGACTATCTCGACGGTCGGGAAGCCCACGGCTACTACGTCGATATGCTGTTCGCCCAGCAGTACGCCCGCTGGAACCGAGAGTTGATGAGCGACGCCATCTGTGCGGCGCTTTCCGTCGAGCCCGTCGACCGCTTCCAGTCGATCCACAACTACATCGATTTCCGGGATCTGACGGTCCGGAAAGGTGCGACGCCGGCCAGGGACGGACAGCGGCTCGTGATCCCGTTCAATATGGCGGACGGCTCGATACTGGCCCGCGGAACAGGCAACGACGACTGGAACGAGACAGCACCCCACGGTGCGGGCCGGACGATGAGTCGCCGAGAAGCCAGCGAACGCGCGTCAGTCGAGCAACTCCGCGACCGTATGGACGGCGTCTACTCCGAGTCACTGGTCGAGTCAGTGCTGGACGAAGCGCCGATCGCGTACAAGGACGCCGACCGGATCGCCGCAGCGATCGAACCGACCGCAGACATACTCGATTGGCTGGAGCCAGTGCACAATCTCAAAGCGCTGGAGTGACCGGCCTACGGGAACAGACCGGACTTTTCGGCGGCGTCGAGGACGCGCTGGATCGAGACGACGTACATCGCAGTCCGGAAGTTCGGCGTGTCGTGTTCCTCGTAGGCGTCGGTCATCGCGTCGAACGCGTCAGTGGTGAGCCGTTCGAGTTCCTCGTTGACTCGCTGTTCGGTCCAGGCGAAGCGCTGGCGGTTCTGGACCCACTCGAAGTACGAGACGGTCACGCCGCCGGCGTTCGCGAGGATGTCCGGGACGACGTGGACGTCCTTCTCGGCCAGGATCTCGTCGGCGTCGGGCGTGATCGGGCCGTTGGCCGCCTCGACGATGACGTCGGCCGACACGTCCTCGGCGATCTCGGCGTCGATCGCGTTCTCGAGTGCCGCGGGCACGAGCAGGTCGACGTCCAGCGTCAGCAGTTCCTCGTTGGTCAACTGTTCGCTCGCACCGTCGTAGCCGACGACGCTGCCGGTCTCGGCCTTGTACTCTTTGACCGCCTGCGCGTCGAGCCCGTCAGCGTTGTAGATCGCGCCGCTCGAGTCACTGACTGCGACGATGTCAGCACCCTGTTCCTCGATGAGTCGCGCGCCGATCGAGCCGGCGTTCCCGTAGCCCTGCACCGCGACGGTCGCCTCGGAGATGTCCTGATCGAGGTACTCGAAGGCCTCTCGGGCGGTGATGCTGACCGACCGACCTGTCGCCTCGACGCGACCCTCGCTGCCGCCGGTCTCGAGGGACTTGCCGGTGACGACGCCGGGCTCGGTGGTGTTCTCTAGGGTCTCGTAGGTGTCTTTGATCCAGTTCATCTCCCGCTGGCCGGTGTTGACGTCCGGCGCGGGGATGTCCTTGTCCTCGCCGATCAGCGGCCGTAGCTCCTTCGCGAACGTCCGCGTAATCCGCTCTAGCTCGTCTTCACTGTACTCGGCGGGATCGATCTCGATACCGCCCTTACCACCGCCGTAGGGAACGTCGACGGCTGCACATTTGTACACCATCCATCCCGAAAGGGCCTTGACCTCCGCCCGGTTGACGCCTGGGTGATACCGGATGCCGCCCTTGTACGGGCCGCGGTCGCCGTTGAACTCCGATCGGTACGCGCGGAAGGTCTCAATGGAGCCGTCGTCCATCTCGACCGACAGTGTCGTCTCGAGGACGCGTTCGGGCTGTTTGAGTCGCTCGATCATTCCCTCGTCTGCGTCGAGGTATTCGGCCGCGTCATCGATCTGCTCCTGTAAGCTCTTGAATGGGTTTACTTCGTCCACCATACCCTACCGAAAATCAACGATCGGCAAAAAGTTACCGTTATCAGCCCGACGTAGATGAACGATTGAACATTTCCCGATCGGGCGCGTCACAGCCGTTACCGGGGATTATCACCGGAATTGTGTTCTGATAGGGTCGAAGGTGTTAAGCGAGTGTCGGACCCCAGAAGGGGATATGTCCCGCTGGTTCGCCTCCGGAACGTGGTGGTATGCGCTGGCGCTGTTGCTGGTCGCGGGGCCACTTATGTTGCTTGCGCCGTCAGTCGGTGTCGGGACAGCGCTCGCAGGGCTTGCCGTGCTGTACTTTCATCGCGATCCCGACCGGGAACCCCCGGACGCGGGGTACGTCTCACCGGCAGACGGGACAGTTTCGGTCATCAGGGAAGAAGACGATCGGTTGCGCGTCGGCGTGTTTATGAATCTGCATCACGTGCACGTCAACCGCGCGCCGACAGCGGGTGAAATACAGGCGACGACACAC
>JBEQBN010000156.1:0-4306 GCA_041639775.1 Halapricum sp. | reverse complement strand
GACGTACTCCGCGCGGAAATGGGAGGTCAGCGAGTCGACACAGAGCAGGCGCACCGGGAACTCGTCGTCCTGGCTCTCGCCGGCGATCTCCTGGGCCTTCTCGGCCAGCAGGATCTGGTGGTTGGAGTTGAACGCTTTGGCGACGTGGATCTTGTCCAGTACCGACTCGACCAGCAGGTCGAGCAGTTCCTCGTCGCCGGCGTCGGCGTCGCCTTCCTCCTCGACGAGGCCGTGGAGGACCATCGTGTCCTCCAGTACGTCGTCTTCGAGGCCCTTGACCATCTGGTCGATCCGCTCGGGGCGGAAGGTGTCCTCGGAGTCGATGAAGATGGCGCTGCCCTCCAGCCCGCCGTGTTCGGCCGGTAGCTGGACGGTAACGGAGATCTGGTGGGTGACCTGGGACTTGCCGGCCCCGAACTCGCCGTACACCTCGGTGATCGACTGGGTCTCGATACCCCCGCCGAGCAGTTCGTCGACCTCGCCGACGGACCAGGTGAGCTTGCCGATCTGTTCGCGGCGTTCCAGCACCGTCGCACCCGTCTCGAACCCGCCGATGTCGGCGGCCTCACGCGCGGCCTGGATGATGTCGGCCGCGGAGGACTCCCCGATATCGGCCGTGTTGGAGAGTTCGCCCGGTGAGGCGACGGCGATTCCCTGGTAGCCGTCGAAGCCGTTTTCCTTGAGTTTCTCTGCTGTGGCCGGACCGACGCCCGGCAGCTCTTCGAGGTC
Source organism: Halapricum sp. (assembly GCA_041639775.1). Lineage (GTDB taxonomy): Archaea > Halobacteriota > Halobacteria > Halobacteriales > Haloarculaceae > Halapricum. The sequence continues at coordinate 3,577 of JBEQBN010000156.1, read as the reverse complement.
TTCTGATGCAGCCATACACGTCGCTTGTGCGTCGGGGGTTATAAACCTCCGTTAACAGGGGAGTGAAAGTGAAACTGAAGGGCGACGACGGGATGTTCGTCGGTAACTGCGAAGACTGAAACGAGGGGACGAAAACGAGGTGGGAGGAAGCCACTCAGACTCAGAACAGGTTCGAGCCCAGCGCCGCGAGCGCGAGGCTCCCGGCGAAGACCGCGAGGCCGAACGCCCAGTCCGGGCCGGCGAGGAACTGATCCCCGACGAGTCCGACAGCGGCGACGATCAGTGCAGCCACCGAGAGTAGCGGTCGAGCGGCCAGCGAGCGCCCGAACACCCGTAGCTGCCAGACGAGCCCGTCGGCCGCGCCCGCCAGTGCGGCCACGGGCGAGCGGTTGCCATCGGGGTTGTCGGCCGGTTCGAACGCCGAGAGGTGCGCGTGCTCGACGCTCAGGAGGTCGCCCGTGTTCGCGCGATGCCCGTCAGCATCGGTGACACGCAGGAGCGTGAACGAGTCGTCGTGAGTGCCGACGACGCGGTAGACGCCGGGCATCGCGTCCGCGACGGCGTCGCTGTCCTCGACGAGCCGGACGTGATCGAAGACGGTGAGTGACGTGTCGGCGATGGTCATTCCCACGGGTGGTACCCGGGCCGGTCGGGCCACATCGGGTACCAGAACTCCTTGTCGTCCTCGACCGAGAGCTCTCCATCGAGGTTCGAGTCTAGCTTGAACTCCGCGCTCGTGTCGCGCTCGTGGGCGTCGTGCTCGCTGGGCGCGAAGGGATAGTACGCGCCCCGGCGGAACGAGTACACCCAGTAGGCCGGTTGGCCGTCCCGTTCACGCTCGAAGGCGAACAGGGCGGCGAGCAGGCGCGAACCGTAGCGGGCCTCGATCAGCGTATCGGCGGCGAAGTGGATCGAAGTGACGAGGTCCTCGAACTCGTCGTCGTGGAGGACGATCCAGTCGTACCCGTGTTCGTCGGTCGTGAACTCGGCGGTCGTCCCGGTCTCGACCTCGCCGGCGTCGAGAATGGCCTCGACCTCGTCCATCGCGTCCTGAAAATCGGTGTTGTCCACGTCGGCGAAACACAGCGCCGCGTCGCCCGTTGGGGCGAAGCCCAGATCGGCCTCCATCGTGACGTAGGCCGTCGACATGCCAAAGAGGTCGTCGGGATCGGCGTCTCGGGTCGCGTCGGCCTCGGCCTTCGTCCCGAGGATGCTCTTGAGTCCGTCCAGCAGTCCCATACCTGTGTCGTGTGGCCGGTCGCTCTTAGGTCTCTCCCTCGACGCGGGCTTCGATGGATCCGTCGCCCATGCCAGCCATACGTGTACGAAAGTAGTGATTTAATACCCATAGTAGAAATTATGGGAGCATATAGAGATGGATGGGTGATTAAAGACCCTATTCCATAGATATAAATGTATAGTCGATATTTTAAATTTGTATATCGGCCTTTTAGAGTTGGAATTTCGGATATGGTGTATTCTTGGTAGTTCAGAGGATATGGAGTTTTTTATAATGTATTGTACTAAGAAATTGCGGTCGTGTACAGCCATATATCGTATATTGAGAGTCGTCTCGGATGGCACGAACCGAGCGACCCGATCTGCCATAACGAACGTACTTTCGGTATTTTCAATCATGGGAACGGAGCGAGTATTGGTCGTCGGCAGGCCGAGTAGTCGTGGTTGCAAGAGTTGCCTGAAATGACAGATGATGCGATGAGTGAAACGGTGCCGGAAATCTATATCATCGGTACTTTTGTTATAGAAGTTCCCGGTGTTCGGATATAATAAACAGAGCAGTTCGTGAGCGACTCACAGTCGGTCGTTCGGTACGGAGCGACGACGGTGTGCCAGCGGTGGCGATGCGTTTGACAACCCGGAACGGGAGCAGTCACACCAGTGGGGTTGGTAGTTTTGCGCGCGCACGCGAAGGAGCGCAGTACGGTGCCCGTTCCGCCTACGGTCGGGACCCACGGTAACCGCCCGGGACCCACAGTAACGGCGCGCACGGTTAGATATAGTAGACATTGACAGTCAATGCACACCCGAGCGCACGACAGCAGTGCGATCGGTGTGTGAATCGTTTCAATTGTTACTATCGGATCGTCGCGACGGCGGAGAACGTGTGGCAGAACACCGTCACGGGTGGACTGTCGTCGGCCGGACCGACGACAGCCCTATCGACGGTGATCACACGCCTGTTGGGCGACCTCGGACGATGTCAGAGACCCGCACTGTGGACCATGACAGGGAGTCGGACACTGGTCGATACTGACACGGACAGTCCGAGAGCTGTCCCCTGTCGACTGCACGCGATCGTGCGGTCGATCCGGGACAGCTCTCCGACGTTCCGTACGAGCAGGAGTATCGCCGGCGTCCACGGATCCGATTGCCCCGAATCACGGGCCGAACCCGGTCGAGCGTCTTCGGCTCTCGGGCTGGCGACGATACTTCTGCTGGGCAGGTCGCCAATAGCACGTTGTTCGTTCGGCTATAAAATTGGTTCGAAAATCGCGTCTCGCTGCGTCTCGACGCCGTTACCGCCGTGTTTTGTATGCTGCAATCCGTCCGCTTCTAGTTGGTATGCTAACTATTTCGTCGGCACGGGAAACGACGTGTGTGCGTCCACAACTATGATAGAAATTTTCTCACAACAGGCTGACGGGCGGTCGTCGGGCAGTCTGGGGGCTCTGAGCGAACGGAGAAGCCGGTGCTTCGGGTCGACGGGATCTCATATGAGTGTGCGTCTCACCCGTATATCGAAACTGACCCGCGAGCGTACACGATCCTTGTCAAAAAACACTATGTGGAAACGATCGGTTTCGTGTCTCCTATCCGCCGAATACGCCATATTTCGATCGCCCTCACCAGTATTATTCAAAACCTTTATTATTCAACACCCGAGGCGATACACGTGGATATGGCAGACGAATCCAACGACTACAGAGACATTTTGAGTCGCCGGCGGTTCATCGAACTGACCGGTGTCGCCGGTGCAGCCGCGCTCGCCGGCTGTGGCGGGGACAGTTCGGGCGACTCCGACAACAGTACCGACGGCACGAACGACACGAACGGCACGAGCGACGGCGGAGACATGCAGGTCGCCGACGTGAGACACAAGAGCGGGACCAACGTCTCGCCCGCAGAGATCCAGTTCAACCCCTGGGGATCGAACCCGGCACAGATCGCCAACGAACTCATCTTCGACCCGTTCGCCGAGTTCAACTACGCGGACGGTGAGTACAAGCCGGGGATCATCTCCGAGTGGGAGTACACCGGTGACGCCTTCGAGATGACCATTCAGGAAGGTGCGACCTGGCACAACGGCGACCCCGTCAAGCCCCAGGACCTGATGACGTACCTCAAGCTCGACCGCGCGGTCGGCAGCGCGATCTGGGACTGGGGCGAAGACGTCGAGAAAGTCGACGACCGGACGGTCGCGATCACCGTCGGCAGCGAGATCAACCCGTCGCTGATCGAGTTCTCCGTCATGGAAAACCGCCTCGCGACGAAGCACTCGAAGTACAGCGACATCCTCTCGAGTGTCGAGGGCTCCGACAACACCGAGGACCTCACC
>JBEQBN010000155.1:0-4355 GCA_041639775.1 Halapricum sp. | reverse complement strand
CGAACGCGCTCGGTACGGCGCGCGAGGAGCTGCAGGCCGAACGCGACCGGACCGCCGAGGAGGTCGGCGAAGACGAAGCAGAGATCTTCGACGCACACCTGCAGTTCCTCGACGATCCGCAGATCACCGGTGCCGTCGAAGACGCGATCGACGAGGGGCTGCCCGCCGAGCACGCCATCCAGGAGGGGTTCGAAGGCGCGATCGAACAGCTGGAGGCAGCAGGCGGTCGGATGGCCGAGCGAGCCGACGACCTGCGTGACATCCGCGACCGATTGCTCCGGATCGTCACCGACGTTGAGCGGCTCGATCTGTCGGCACTCCCCGAGGGCACGGTCGTGCTGGCGGAGATGCTCACCCCCAGCGACACCGCACAGCTCGATCCCGACCGGGTGGCCGGCTTCGCGACTGCGAAAGGCGGTCGGACCTCTCACGCGGCGATTTTCGCCCGCTCGATCGGCATCCCGGCGGTCGTCGGCGTCGGGGAGGACCTGCTCGATATCGAAGCCGACGCCGAGGTCGTCGTCGACGGGGAGGCCGGCGACGTGATCGTCGACCCCGACGAGGAGACTCGCGAGCGCGCGGCCGCGAGTCGCGACGTGGAGACCCGGACGGACCGCGTCGAGACGGCCGACGGCGAGTCAGTCGAGGTCGCAGCCAACATCGGTACTGCCGCGGAACTGGAAGGGGCAGTCGCACAGGGTGCCGACGCAGTCGGGCTGTTCCGGACCGAGTTTCTGTTTCTCGACCGGGAGACGCCGCCGGACGAGGACGAGCAGCTGGAGACGTACGTCGAAGCGCTCGACGCGTTCCCAGAGGGGCGCGTGGTCGTGCGGACCCTAGATATCGGCGGCGACAAGCCGATCCCCTACGTCGACGCTGAGGAGGAAGACAATCCCTTCCTGGGAACGCGGGGGATCCGCCGGTCGCTCGGGCCCGACGCGGAGCTGTTCCGGACGCAACTACGGGCGTTGTTGCGTGCGGGTGCCGAGGGCGACGGTGATCTGGCCGTGATGTTCCCGATGGTCGCGACCGTCGAGGAGGTCGACCGGAGCCTAACGATCGTCGAGGACGTGGCATCGGAGTTAGACGAGGCAGGAATCGACTACGCCGTGCCCGAACTCGGCGTGATGATCGAGACGCCGGCCGCGGTGTTTATGGGAGAGCAACTGGCCGAGCGGCTCGATTTCTTCTCGATCGGGACTAACGACCTCACCCAGTACGTGATGGCTGCGTCACGCCAGAACGAGGCGGTCGCTGACCTGCACAACCCGCGCGACCCGGCCGTGTTGCGCGCGATCGATCGGGCCGTCGACGCGGCCCACGCCGGTGACGCCTGGATCGGGATGTGCGGCGAGATGGCGGGCGATCCCGAGTTGACCGAGTTGCTGCTCGGACTGGGGCTGGACGAGTTGAGTATGAGCGCAGTCACGATCCCGGACGTAAAGGCAAACGTCGTCGAGACTGACACGGCCGAGGCCCGGGAGTTCGCGGAGCAGGCGCTAGCATCGAGTACCAAAGACCAAGTGAGACAACTGCTAACAGACAACATATGAAGTTCGTCGCAGTCACGTCATGTCCGACAGGTATCGCACACAGCCAGATGGGCGCGGAAGGGCTCGAACAGGCCGCCGAAGAGCTCGGATACGAGATCACCGTTGAGATCCAGGGCGCAATGGGGGCGGAAAACGAACTGACGAGCGAGGAGATCGCCGAGGCGGACGCGGTTATCATCGCAGCGGACACGTCAGTGAGCCGTGATCGCTTCGAGGGGAAGCCGGTCGTCAAAGTGCCCGTCGCGGACGCAATCAACGAAGCCGAGGATCTACTGCAGCAGGCCGCCGAGAAGGCCGAAGGCGACGCGGCTGAGACGGAATCAGACGCCGCGACGACCGAGCCCGAAGACGAGACGCCGGCCGAAGCAGATGCGGAAACGGCGTCCGAGCCCCCTGCCGGCAGTGACCGCTCCGAAAGCACGGGCCTGCTCGGCAAGATCAAGCAGTTGTTCTCCTGATCGCGTTCGGATCTCGTGCTGCCGTTACAGGTCCCGCCGGGAGTCGGACCGACCGTTACGAGGAACTATCCTGCGTCACGAGCAGGTCGAACGGCACGTCTGCTGGTTCGTCGTCGGGCGTCAGATAGCCCGCGGCAAAGGCCGTATAGACCGTCCCGCCGTCGAGACTGACGTCGAAGTCGGCGACGACCTCGCCGTCGTTTGTGTCGGTATCGCCGCGGATCTCGACCGTGTAGTCGTTGGCCGCGACTTCGACGTAGCCCGAGCCACCGTACGGGACGCCGTCGAAGAGTACGACATCGCCGCCGGCCGCCGTCACGTCGACTGCGGGCGCGTCCGGCGACGCGTGGACGACTCGGAGCCGTGACTGATCGGAACCGACCTCGCTGTTGTCGTCTTCGAGTACGAGTGGCTCGAACGGTTGATCCGCGTCGTCCCCGAGTTCACCGATCGCCGCGACCGTGTAGTCGCTGTCCGGGGCGACCGTCACCGGACCGGCGAACACGGACGTGTCCGGATCGCCGGCGGCCGTGATTTCGACCTCGTGTTCGGCGGCCGGCACGGTCAGGTAACTGCTCACGGCACCGAAGGCGACGTCCTCCAGTACGGCGTCACCGTTCACGTAGACGTCGACGTTCGGCGCGTTCGGTGACATATGAGCGACGCGGAGACGACCCTCAGGTTCCGGAGCCGGGCCGCGACCGTCAACGGTCGTCACGAGCAGATCGAACGGAGTAGCTGCAGGCTCGTCGGCAGGCGTCAGGTAGCCCGCGGCGAAGGCCGTGTAGACGGTCCCGCTCTCCAGCGTGAGTTCGTAGCTCGCAACCACATCACCGTCGTTGTCCTCGGTGTCCCCACGGATCTCGACTGTATACGTCCCGGCCTCGATGTCGACGGTCCCGGACTGACCGTACTCGACGCCGTCGAAGACGGTGACTGCCCCCCCGTTTGCGGTAATGTCGACGGCTGGTGCGTCCGGCGACGCGTGGATGACCTTGAGGCGGGCAGTCTCGTCGTCCAGTTCACTGTTATCGTCGTCGAAGACGAGCGGCTGGAAGGGCTTGTCTCCATCATCGCCGAGTTCGCCGCTCGCCGAGATCGTGTAGTCGGTGTCGCCTTCCACGGACACCGTTCCGGCGAAGACTTCGGTGTCCGGGTCCCCAGCGGGCGTGATCGTCACGTCGTGATCGCCCGCTGGAACCGACAGATAGCCACTCACGGCACCGAACGCGACGTCTTCCAGCACCGCGTTGTCGTCGACGTAAACGTCGACGTTCGGAGCGTTCGGCGACATATGTGCGACCCGGAGCCGTCCCTCGGGCTCCGGCTCTGGAGCCGGGCCGCGACCGTCGACAGTCGTCACGAGCAGATTGAACGGAGTAGCTGCAGGCCCGTCGTCGGGCGTCAGATAGCCCGCAGCGAAGGCTGAATAGACGGTTCCACCGTCCAGGGAGAGGTCGTAACTCGCAACCACATCACCGTCGTTGTCCTCCGTGTCGCCACGAATTTCGACCGTGTACGTGTCCGCGTCGACCTCGACAGTTCCGGACTGGCCGTACTCGACGCCGTCGAACAACACGACATCGCCGCCGCCAGCGGTGATATCTACGGCAGGCGCGTCCGGCGACGCGTGGACGGCCCGAAGCCGTGCCTTGTCATCGCCGACCTCACTGTTGTCGTCTTCGAGCACAAGCGGCTCGAACGGTTGATCCGCGTCTGCACCCAGTTCGCCGGTCGCCGCGACCGTGTAATCGATGTCAGAATCGAGAGTGACTGTCCCGGAGAAAACCGCCGTATCGGACTCTCCTGCGGGCGTGATTTCGACGTCGTGGTCACCAGCAGACACTGGGAGATAACCACTCACAGCCCCGAACGCGACGTCTTCCAGCACTACGTTTCCGTCAACGTAGACATCGACGTTCGGCGCGTTCGGTGACAGATGGGCGATTCTCAGCCGGGCTTGCTCCGGTTGGGGTGTCGGCGTCGGCGTGGGCTCGGTCGTCGTCATCTCGGCCTCGGTCGTCTCCGTGCCGGGTTCAGTCGTTCCGTCGCCGTCTCCATCGGCACAGCCAGCCAGTGCAATGGTCGAGGTCGCCCCGAGCCCCACTAGCAGCCTGCGCCGTGTCGTTAGTTTGTCTGTCATAGACGTGTGGAAATGGCGAATGAAAGCTAATTAACAATTTTCGTGATTCAGACTCAAATTCGTCGCAAATGTGCCGAAAATCCGACGTACATAACCTCATAGCACGAGCCAGATTTGCGAGAGAATTGAGTCTAATCTACCAAAACCACTATCCCGTTGGTTCTGATAGGACGAATAGATGGATACGTTCGAGCGGCTCCA
>JBEQBN010000154.1:0-4368 GCA_041639775.1 Halapricum sp. | reverse complement strand
GTCGAAGCCGTAGTGGCCGGCCACCGCGTAGCCGGCACAGAACTGTCGCCGCGCCTGGAGGAGACCGAGAACCCCGCCATAGAGAAAGATGAAACTCCCCAGGATGTACGTCTCGGGGTAGCCAGCGATCAGGACAGCCACGATGTAGACGAACGCGAGCGCGAAACTGGCATAGCCCAGGAGGCGACGCCGTCGCTGCTCGGCACTGCCGATGTTGCACGCACCGGGTTGATATTCGGAGTCGGCCATACCAGGGATACGAGCGGCGCCAGCAAAAGTCTAGGACTGTTGGGTCGCCAGCGCGTGCTGGAGTGCACCGCCGAGGGCGCCAGCGAGGACGGGCAACAGGAGGTTGCCGAACAGGAGCGCGACGTAGCGCAGCGGGATAGGAGTGTCCGACGCCGGCGTCGACGGGAGCAAGTAGACAGTCAGCGCCGCGAGCGTCGCCAGAAAGACGCCAACGCCGACGGTCGCACCCGCTTTCGTTGCTGCCCAGCCATTGCTGAGTTGCTCGGTCCGAACTGGGACGACTGCACCGCCAGCGACAGCGACGAGCAGGCCGACCAGTCCCGGGAGAACCAGCGACGGCGGGTACGACCCGCCGAACAGCAACAGCAACGCGAAGACGCTACCGAAGACATAGAGCATACCGGCAGCGCCGGGAGCCGAAAAGGCGTCCAGAAACGGTGACGGCCGCACGACAGCGACGAAGACCAGCGAGAAGAGATATCCCACGACCCAGACCCCGGTCCCGGCGGCAACACCAGTCACAAGTGGAGACGGCTTGCGACGATAGGACATATCGGTGTCACGGATTGGCGACAGTAAATACCTGCCGACAAGAACCGTGACACAGGCCGGAACGTAGGTATATGACGCTGGCGAGCGATACTGCGGATATGGACCGCGAGGACCTCACGGATCGACTGCCGACCGATCGGATACCGCTTGGTCGGGTGCCGGGACTCGGCAGCGAGACCGAGCCCGAATCGATAGACACGTTCGACGAGGCGACAGCACCCCCAGAGACGGCCACGAAGATGGGAGAGACGCGAGGTGACGCGGAAACAGAAGACAAATCGGTCGCTGACAGCGCAAATGCACCTGCAGACAACGAGAGGTTGTCACGGCGCGAACGAGCCAGGAAAGTGCTGCTCGGCGTCTCGATCGGTGGCGCCGTACTGGCGGTGGTGGCTGCCGTCTTGCGTCGACTGCTCGGCGACGAGTCCGAAGAGGACGAAGAGTCCGCTGACGCCGAACCGAAGGCGGAACAGCCCGAGCCGGCCCCGGATGCCGAGGCGGTCGCGGCGGTGATCGGGCTGGCCTTCCAGTTGCTTGTGCGACGGTTGGTCGGCGAGGGCGATTCGAGGGCGTAGTCGGCGATCGGCACCGCAGACTGACGGTACCGCAACTCCCAGGTTCGACAGTCTAAAGCGACTAGCCCCGGATCCAACAGGTATGGACTATCACGAGGCGGCGAACTTCTGTCTGGAGTTGCGCCGATTCCCGCCCAGACGTGAGACCGACGCCACTGAGGCGTTGTTGTCGGAGTTGGGCGATCCCCACGAGGCGGTGCAGGCGATCCAGATCGCCGGATCGAACGGGAAAGGTTCGACGGCCAGAATGCTCGAATCGACGCTTCGGGAAGCGGGACTCTCGGTGGGATTATATACCTCGCCGCATCTGGATGACGTCCGAGAACGGGTCACGGTCGACGGTCGCAAGCTCCCGAAAGCGGCGCTTGTCGAGTTCGTCGAGCGGATCCAGCCGTACGTGACCGAGCAGGCAGCGGCGGGGGAAGCACCGACGTTCTTCGAGACGATGACGGTGCTGGCGCTGTGGCAGTTCGCCCGGGCCGATGTCGATGTCGCGGTACTAGAGGTCGGGATCGGCGGCCGTTACGACGCCACGAGCGTGGTCGATCCTGTCGCCAGCGCCGTCACCAGCGTCAGCCTCGAGCACACGGATCTGCTGGGCGAGACCGTCGAAGAGATCGCCCGGGACAAAGCCCACGTCGCACCTGCGGACGCGCCGATCGTCACGGGCGCGACTGGGTCGGCCCGCGAGGCGATCGGTGAGGTCGCCGGCGAGGTCGTGACTGTCGATGAAGGAGACGCCGATACGACGTTCACCTACGGCGGTGTGAGAGACACCGACGGACAGGTCCAACTCCACGGCGAGGGATTTCACGTCGAGACGCGGCTGCCGCTGCCGGGCGCCCACCAGGCCCGAAACGCGGGCGTCGCCGCGACGCTGGCCCGACAGGTCGCCGATATCGACGGGCCGACGCTGGCGAGGGGGCTGCGAAACGCCCACTGGCCCGGCCGATTCGAGGTGATGGGGCGGGAGCCGTTGACTGTCCTCGATGGGGCGCACAACCCCGGGGGCTGCGAGCGGGTCGCCGCGACTCTCGAGGAGTTCGAGTACGACGACCTCCATCTGGTCGTCGGCGCGATGGTCGAGAAAGACCACGAGGGGATCGCTGCCGCGCTACCCGAGCCAGAGCACGTCATCGCGTGCCAGGCTGATGTCGATCGAGCCGACGACGAAACAGTGGTTGCCGCCGCCTTCGAGAAAACCTATCCCGACGCGGCAGTCGAGACACGCTCGGACGTGGCGGGCGCACTGGAGATGGCGCTGTCGGCCGCCGATTCGGACGACGCCGTCCTCGTATCCGGGTCGCTGTACACCGTCCGGGAAGCCCGCACGCGCTGGACACGGGCGGTCATCCCCAAGCGGATCGAGGGGCTAGACGATGCACGCAAAGCCCTGTCGGGGGCACACGTCACCGACGCGGGCGTCTGGCGGATGCGCGGGAAAGGCGTCCATCGGGTCCTCAAGACGCGCGTCCAGCCTCGCCAGGCTCAGTATCTCAAAGAAGAACTGCTCTCGCTCGGCGGGGAGTGTGCGGTCTCAGGACTGAACAACCAAGACGAGGAGCAACTCGATGTCGTGTTGATGGCGACGATGGCACAGTTCAAGCGACTGGTCGAGAAACTCGAGGGCCAGCCCTACGGCCTCTCGCCGTTCGCGGATCGGCTGCGTGAGCACCTCGAAATCGGCGTCGAACCCGACCAACAGGGCTACCCCTGGGAGGACGGCACCGCGATCATGGGAATTCTCAACGTTACCCCGGATTCGTTCCACGACGGCGGCGAGTACAACGCCGTCGAGGACGCTGTCTCGCGCGCCGAGGAGATGGTCGAAAACGGTGTGGATATCATCGATATCGGGGGAGAATCGACCCGGCCCGGTGCGGAGCCGGTCCCGGTCGAGGCTGAGATCGATCGCGTCGTCCCGGTGATCGAGCGGGTCGCCGAACTCGACGTTGCTATTTCGATCGACACGCGCAAAGCGCCTGTCGCCGAGGCCGCACTGACCGCGGGCGCGGACATCCTCAACGACGTCTCGGGGCTCGAAGACCCCGAGATGCGCCATCTCGCCGCCGAGTACGACGTGCCAGTCGTGGTGATGCACAGCATCGACACGCCGGTCGATCCCGACCGAGAGGTTCACTACGACGACGTCGTCGAGGACGCTATCGACCAGCTGAAAGAGCGAGTCTTACTCGCCGAAAAGGCCGGCCTGGACCGGTCGCAGATCCTCGTCGATCCCGGGATCGGGTTCGGAAAGACACCCCACGAGGACTTCGAGTTACTCGGCCGACTCGAGGAGTTCAAGGCGCTTGGCTGTCCAGTGCTGGTCGGGCATTCACACAAGTCGCTGTTCAGCCATATCGGGCGCGACAGTGACGAACGGTTGGCACCGACTGTCGCGGGGACGGCACTGGCGATCGAACACGATGCTGACGTGATCCGCGTGCACGACGTCGCCGAGAACGTCGCTGCCCGTGACGTGGTCGCCGCCGCTGACAATCCCGAATCGTTCGATCGGTGAGTTACATCTTGGACCCAATCTACTGTGTCACTCCCACCGGAATTTTTATAATCATTGAAGTATAAGTATAATATGTACCAAGGCGGTTCTGCCGCCCAACTAAACGGATAATATTGGGATTCGGACCACACCACGTCTGAAGGAATCCCCTTCGGGCCGCTGGCTGTGGATTCCAAGCAAACACGGTAACTCCGAATCCCATACCGGGATAGGAGTAACGGCGGCTTGGCCCCGCCAGGAGACTGGTCATGTCGACTAGTCTGCAAACCTAAAATTCCCAATCCAGCGGTAGTGGTGCCGTGGGAATCCCACGGCCTTCAGCCGTGGGAGGAGGTCAAAGTAGGCCGTATTCGTCCTGTAGGTCGCGATACAGCGCCAGATACGAGTCGATGACGGCGTCGTGATCGTACTCGGCCCAAGTGTCGTCGATCGTCAATTCTTCGAACGCACCGGCGTCGGCAATCGCGTCGG
>JBEQBN010000153.1:0-4386 GCA_041639775.1 Halapricum sp. | reverse complement strand
GATCCCGCCGAGATCGACGACGAGGCCCACAATATCGACATTATGCGGGAGTACCCGCGGGAGTTCTACGAGGCCACCCGAGAGATGGTCGATCCCGAAGACGTCGAGGACAGTATGACAATTGCCGAGGAAACGCTGGGGACCGACCACGAGTACACCGGCTTCGATCACACCCACGACACCACTGACATCGCGATGGGGCCGGATCTGTCGGCCTACAAGACGCTGGACTCGATGGAAGACAAGATGGACGCCCAACTCGAGCTCTCCCGGAAACTGCGGGCTGTCGATGAGACTGACGTCGCCGAGCGGATCATCGAGTATCACTTCCTGCCGGACCTGATCGGCAACCTCCGGGCGTTCTCCCGCCAGGAGTATCGCTGTCTCGACTGCGGGGAGTCGTATCGTCGGGCCCCGCTGTCGGGGGAGTGTCGGGAATGTGGCGGCCGGGTCAACCTGACTGTCCACGAGGGCTCTGTCAACAAGTACATCGACACCGCCACGGAGGTCGCCGAGGAGTTCGACTGTAGACCGTATACGAAACAGCGTCTGGAGATTCTCGAACGCTCGATCGAGCGAATTTTCGAGAATGACAAGAACAAACAGTCAGGCATCGCGGACTTTATGTAAACCCGACGTTAGCGAGTCACAGCGCCTTACCCGAGGTCGTGAAACTCGACGTCGCCGGTTTCGGTGTCGAGGACGATTACGGCGGGCGCCTCGGGTGCGTCCGGAATTGCGATCCCACCGGGATTGAGGTGGACGGCTCCGTTCTGTTGTTCGTGGACTCGTTCGTGGGTGTGACCGCGACAGACGTAGTCGTAGTTACCGCTCTCGATCAAGGCCGTCACGATCGGTTCGCTCGTCCCGTGATAGATCGCGAACTCCACACCGTCGAAGGTCAATTCACCCATCTCTCCGAGGTACGTGCCGAACTCTCCGACGACGTTCTGGAGACTCCACTCGCCGTCGTTGTTGCCTCGGACGGCGTAGAAATCGAAGGCAGCCGAATCGAACGGCGTCGCCGAGAAGGGCGCAACGATGTCCCCACAGTGGATCACGGCGTCGACGCCCTCGTCGTGGAAGGTCCCGACTGCTCGTTCGACTATATCGCCGTTGTCGTGTGTATCTGAGACGATGCCAACTTGCATACACGGAGGTACGGCCGGGCGAATCAAAAAGACAGTCGGATCGACGCCACCTTCTGCGGTGGGTCACGCTGGCTGCGCTCAGGGTATGTCCATCCGCTCGAAGCGATAGACAGCACCGGCGAGCGCGGCGATGGCGACGAGTCCGACAGCGATCACCGAGACAATCGGCGGCACATAGCCCGCAAGCGGCGTCGACCCGCCGATCCCACCGAGAAGCGGATCGGTCCAGACGCCACCGACGTCGTAGACACCCGAGACAGTCGAGATCGCCTCCCGCGTGGCGGGAGTGAACTTAGCTCCCAGTGCTCCGTGGATGGCGACGTAGACGTTTCCGAAGTGGTAGTTGACATCCGGCACGTACAGGAACAGATCCGCGTAGAGATCCCCGACCGGCAGAAACCGGACGAACATAAACGCGAAGAACACCACCGGGAGCAGCGCCGTCCCGAGAGCAGTCTGCAGGCGCGTCCCGGTGACGACTGCCAGCAGCGTCCCGATCGCCGCGGCCAATATCGTGACGACCAGCGCGTACGCCAGCGTCCCCGGCAACAACGTGAGGACACTCCCGCCAAGCGCCAGTGCACTTGCCCCCGTCATCGCGTAGAGGGCGACCCCACCGACCAGCAGTCCCGACAGCGTCGCCAGCACGCCCACGATGACGATTCCGATGAACGCCCCGACCAGCGGTTCCCAGCGGCTCACAGGCTTGCTCAACAACACCCGGAAGGTGCCCGACTCGAGGTGACTCGCGACGTTCGTCGCCGCCAGCACGGCCACCAGCACCATCGGGAAAGTGACCAGCCAGACGAACGACAGCTGTGCGTACAGCTCCAGCAGGACCTGCTCCTGGGTGAAAAGCGGCGCGCTCCCGAGATTCTCGTGGCCCGTGCTCCCCAGCGCTGTCGCGAGCAGGACTGTCACGCCGACATACGGGAGCAGAAACGCCGCGAGGATCTTCGGGCGGGTGCTGTCTCTGACGGCCCCGGAGACGAACAGTCGGAGGCTCATCGCTCTCCCTCCTCTAAGATGTCCGCGAAGGCTTCTTGCAGGGTCCCAGTCTCGGACATCGACCGCAGTGAGATATCGTGTTCGACCAACAGCCCCTGCAACCGACTGCGGAGTTCGTCGGCGTCGTCGGTCATCACGAGCAGGCGGCCGTCCTCAATCTCGACGTTGCGGGCTACCTCGATGTCGGCTAGCAGTTCGGCGACGCGTTCGTCGTCGTCGGTCTCGACTGCCAGCGCCTGCCCGCCGTAGGCCTGCTGGACGGCGTCAATCGTATCAGTGATCACGATCTCGCCGTCCCGGAGGATCGTCACTTTCCCGACGTACTGCTCGAGCTCCGCGAGCACGTGGCTGCTGACGAACACTGTCATCCCCTGCTCCGGGAGTTCTCGCAGTGCGTCCATAATCTTCTGTCGGCCCGAGGGATCTAGCCCCGTTGTCGGCTCGTCCAGAATGAGCAACTCGGGTTCGTGTATCATCGCCTGGGCCAGGCTGAGTCGCCGTTGCATCCCGCCACTGTAGGAGCCGACCCGCCGGCCGGCTGCCGCCTCCAAATCGAGCCACGCCAGCAGCTCGTCGGCCCGTTCGCGTACGTCCGATTTGCTCATCCCCGCGGCCCGCCCCATATACTCGAGATAGCCGCGGCCGGTCATCGACTCCCGCAGCGCCAGTTCCTGCGGGGAGTATCCCAGCAGTTCCTTGGCGGCCTTCGAGCCGGCGGGTTCGCCACCGATGGTCGCCGCACCCTCTGAGGGGCTCAACAGTCCCACGAGCAGTTGCATCGCGGTCGTCTTGCCGGCGCCGTTCGGTCCGACGAACCCGTGGACGCTCCCCTCTTCGACAGTCAGATCGATCCCGTCGACTGCGACCGTCTCGCCGAAGCGCTTGGTCAGATTCGAGGTCTCGATCATCGCTGGACCCTCCGTCGAACCGCGTCGACGATCGGCACGCCGAACAGCCCCAGCACCGAGGCGCCTGCCGCCGCGTACAGCAGGGTATCGGCCGTGGAACTGCCCGTTACCGACGGTGTCGTGCTGTCGTAGACGGTGAACCCGTCCGGACTGGTCGCCGCCACGCTGACAGTATGCTCGCCGGGCGGCAACCGTACTGTCGTCGACCGGTCGGTCGTGATCGCGACCGGTTGCTCCCCGACAGTGACCCGCGTGACTCGGTCGCTCCCGTCGTCGAACTCCCAGGACAGCGCCACGTCCGGGCCGCCGCTCGCGTCAAGCGTGACTCCCGCCGTCGCGTCGACCGTTCGGAGTCCGGCGTCGCTTGCAAGTATCCCGACCTCCGAGTCGAGTTCGACGAACGATCCGTCGGCGGCGTCCCCGCTGATCAGGACCTCGCCTTCGCGTGGATCGACGACGTACAGTCGAGCGTCTCCCTCACCAGTGGGGTCCGCGATCACACCGATATTCGGCTCCTCGCCGTCGGCTGCGGGCAGTCGCTGGACGCGAGTGGCCGGTGCGAGCGGCTCGTCGTCGGGATCGACCGTCTCGAACGGTTCGAGGACGATCCGCTTCAGCCGATTGCCGCTTGAAAGCCCGTACAGGTCGACTTTCGCCCCGCCTTCGGGGGCCGTCGTCGCGAGTGCGACTGCTTCGGTCCCGTCTATGCTGCCGGCGAGGTCGGCCGGCCGGTACGCCTTGCCGAAGCCGCCGCGTCGTGACAGATCCTCCTGGTGACGCCACGTTTCTTCGATCCCGTCGGTGACAGAGACAGTGAAGCGGTCGCCGTCGCTCGTGCACGTCACCAACCCGTTCCCTCCATCCGGTGACGGTATCTCTCTGACTGTCGGTGTCACTCTCCCTTCGCTTTCGAACCGTCCAATCACCGCTCCATCCCCCGGCGAGACGACGACCCACGTCTGCGTGTCTTCCTTCTGGACCAGACACAACACCTCTCTGTAGCCGTCCCCATCCAGGTCTGCTATCGTCCGGATCGATCCGGAAACGATTCGCTCCCCGTCGGACTCGAACGTCGTCGTCTTCTCGAATGTGATGTACTCGTCGCCGCTTTCGGTCTCGCTTCCGGTTTCGATGACCGCAAACGACACCTGGTTGTCGGCCGAAATCGCGAGCATATCCTCGTACTCGCCGGACCCACCGACACTCACGTACCTGACTCGCTGGCTGTTCTCGATCGGTGGCCACAGGTCACTCTCGTCGGGACGATATCTCCAGAAGTCGGTCACGGCTTCGGCTCTGAGGTTGACGAATGCGACGCC
>JBEQBN010000152.1:0-4421 GCA_041639775.1 Halapricum sp. | reverse complement strand
TCCAGCCTCGGTGAAGAGGAGATTGTCTTCCCGCCCTACGATGCTAATCAACTCCGGGACATCCTGCAGGCGCGCGCGGAGGTCGCCTTCGAGGACGACTCCCTTTCTGAGGATGTTATCCCACTGTGTGCCGCCTTCGCGGCCCAGGAACACGGTGACGCCAGACGCGCACTCGACTTACTCCGGACGGCCGGTGAACTCGCCGAACGGGATAACACTGATCGCGTCGAGGAAGATCACGTCCGACAGGCCCAAGAGAAGATCGAACTCGACCGCGTGGTCGAGGTCGTCCGTACCCTCCCGACCCAGTCGAAACTCGTTCTCTTTGCAATCATTCTCCTGGAAAAGAACGGCGTCCACAGTATCAATACCGGCGAAGTCTACAACATCTATAAGAGTCTCTGTGAGGAGATCGACGCCGACGTGCTCACCCAGCGTCGCGTCACCGATCTCATTTCTGAACTTGATATGCTCGGCATCGTCAACGCCGTCGTCGTCTCGAAGGGGCGCTACGGCCGCACGAAAGAAATCTCGCTGTCGGTCCCGATCGACGAAACCGAAGCCGTCCTGTTGAGTGACTCCCGACTTGGTGACATCGAGGACGTCCAGCCGTTCGTCCAGGCTCGATTCGATCAGCAGTGACCACTTCGTGTGTCCAAGGGACCTCCGTGTGTCCAAAGTGACTACTCTGTGTGTCCAACCTCAATTTGAGTGATTGCGACCGCGACGCGGGGGACTTCCTCTCAGACAGTCTCGTCTTATCCTCACGAGGTCTGATCCCGACCGTCGACCCGCTGGGCCAGCGTCAGCCAGCCGTTGGGCTTATCACGACCGTTCGGTTATCGGTCGCACTTGCCTGTGCGTTGAGACGGATGCTACCGAGATATGGGACCGCGTGTTCGGCCGTTCCGACGACCCAGGCCGGTTTGACGGGCCCGCGGACGATCCCGTTCACTTGGTCGTAGTGGGCATTCGCGTCACCCTTGGTAATGAACCCCGCGTGTGGCGCCGGACAACTGGCGATGTCCGTCCCGTTCCGTCCGGCGTCTCCGTCACAGACTGCGTCCTCCGGTAGGTACTCCGGATTCGCTTTCTCGACCCAGTTTTCCCCTTCTTCGACCCAGAACATTGCGCGGTGGATCACCGGTGTTCTGTAATCGCTTCCGTCGGGTTTGTAGACGATTACATCACCGTGCCCGTCAAACTTCTCGTAATCGGTGTTCTGTCCAGCCTGTGCGGTGACGACCCCGCTTTCGTGAGCGCCCGGGCCGGGGAACCGATCGGACTCCATAACGAACACTAGGTCGCCCCGTTCCATCACCGGCTCCATACTGCCACTTTCGACAGCGACCATCGGTGGCCAGATCCCGCTTGCGGCGAACAACAGTACACCGATCAAGATGACGATTCCGACGCTGCTGAGCAAATCGTAGAGATACAGCATCCAGTTTTCTTTCCCACCACCATCCGAATTCGCCCCACCGTTCGGCCCTCGCCCACCCGACGGTTCGCGGCTGTCTACTGCTACTTCTCGCTGTTCGTCGGTCCCCGAGTCCGTGATTCTTCCGTGATTTGCCCGTTCGCCCACCGCGTCCTGCTCTTCGCTTGCACCCCTAGCCCCCGCTGAGGGACCTTCATCCGCCGCTGACCGTGCGGTGTCCGTCTCGGAATTCCGGACATCTCCTTGCGGTCCCGACTGCGGGCCGTCGTCTTCCATTGTCAGTTTCCACCCGGCGAACGGGCACCAATCTTTCGCTTGGTCGCTGTCTCGCCGGTTGTGTTCTCGCCTGCTGTTTCTTTCTCTTACCGTCACCCTTTTGCTCGACGGCGCGAACCCTCGCGGTGTGCCGTTAGAGACGCCCGCCAGAATTGTCAGTGAACTCGCGGCCCGCGGCTACAACGCCGAACGCGAAGCCGTGACGCTACTCGCCGACGCACCGGATACTGACGCCGCGCTCGACCGGGCCCTCGAAACGCTTCCCGACGACGCAATCAAGCTCCGGGCTGGGCACGTCCGTGACACACTTGCAACGGACAACTCCGACCGTTCGATAGGTGACCGGTCGCTTTCGGACCCCACTGAACCCACATCGAGTCAATCAGAGAGTAATATAGACTCCGCTGAAATGCCTGACCGCTCGAATGCGCACACGGACCCGGACCCATCCTCCTCTGTTTCAACTGCAACCGAATCCGCCCAGTATCCCGATGACAATAGTTCGTCTCCAGTCGAAACAAAGGGGGTGTCCGGGGACGGAGTCGGGTCCGAGCAGCGAGCCACTCGGGAGATCGACCCCGAACAGCTTTCCGTCGAGATCGACGGCGATATGACCGGTCAGTCGACCGGGACAGGTGAGTACAGCGACTTCGTTGCCGTCTTTCGCGATCGCTACGAGCGTCTCTCGAAACAGCTCCGTGGTCGGGTCAACCATCGGCCGACCGACGCGCTGGAATCACTTCCCGGCAACGAGGAGGCCGCAATCGTCGGGATGGTTTCAGACATCCGATCGACGGCAAGCGGCCACTGGCTGGTCGAACTCGAAGACACCAACGGAACCTTCCCGACCCTGGTGATGAAAGACCGGCCGATCGCCGACCTCGTGTCCGAGCTGTTGCTCGACGAGGTGATCGCCGTCGAAGGGACGCTGGCGGACGACGGTGGCATCCTCTTTGTCGACTCGTTGCACTTTCCCGATATTCCTCGCACCTACGAACCCTCGACGGCGGATCGACCGGTAAAAGCTGCCCTGATCAGTGACGTCCACGTCGGCAGCCAAGAGTTCAAAGCCGACGCCTGGCATCGCTTTGCCGACTGGCTCCATACTGATAACGCCGAGGGCGTCGAGTACCTGTTGATCGCCGGTGATATGGTCGAGGGCGTCGGCGTCTACCCTGACCAGGACGAGGAACTGGACGTCATCGACGTCTACGACCAGTACGAGCGCTTCTCGGAGTACCTCAAGGAGGTGCCCGGCGATATGGAGATCGTTATGATTCCGGGCAACCACGACGCCGTTCGCCTGGCTGAACCCCAGCCCGCCTTCGATTCGGAACTCCGACAGACAATGTCCGCCCACGACGCCCGTTTCACCTCGAACCCTTCTCTGGTCACGATCGAGGGCGTTTCGGTGCTGATGTATCACGGTGTCAGCCTCGACGAAGTGATCGCCGAACTGCCCGACGAGAAAGCCTCCTATGACGAGCCCCACAAAGCGATGTATCAGCTCCTCAAGAAGCGCCACGTCGCCCCTCAGTACGGCGGCCATACGCGACTTGCACCCGAAAAACAGGACTACCTCATTATCGACGAGGTGCCGGATGTCTTCCACGCCGGCCACGTCCACAAGCTGGGCTATGGCAAGTACCACAACGTATTGACGATCAACTCGGGCTGCTGGCAGGCCCAGACGGATTTCCAGAAGAGCGTCAACATCGACCCCGACGCCGGGTTCGCGCCGATCGTCGACCTGGAAACGTTGGAGCTTACCGTTCGGAGTTTCGGGTAAATCTTATAACACCGGTCTCAATCGTCGTCAGCGGTGTACGCACCGCCGCGGCGTTTGACTCGCGCTACGACCATCCGCTGTTCGTCCGACTTGAACGCCACTGACAGTCTGAACCCACCGACGCGGACCTTCTTGTAGGGGCTGTTTTGGAGCGGCTCCCCGTAGTCCGGTGGATCTCGCCACGGAGAATCGACGATTTCGTCGAGTTTGTTGAGTATCCGGTCCTGTTCTTCGGGGGTGAACGTAGTGAGATCCTCCTGTGCGTCCGTCGCCAGTTCCCACTCCCAGTCGTCGTCACTCATCGTCCGTTCCGAACCGCTCGCGGGCTTCGTCTGCAGTCAGTGTCCGACCCTCACGTATGTCTTCTTCAGCGGTGAGAAGCGCGACGAGTTCGTCCCGATCGAACGTCGGAAACTCGACCGCGTCTCGAAGCGTATAGCGGATAAACTCGCTCCGGCTGTTGAATCCCCGTCCTTGCCACGTGTCGTCGATCTCTTCGAGAAATGATTCCGTGACTTTAAAATTCACTGTCAATATCTCGTCGTCGCCGTCACCGCTCGTAATTGCTCCAGACATATTTTGTATGTACGCGCGTCTTACGCATAGTCGTTTTGTATCTTCCTGTGCCGATGGCGTCAACACTTGCCGTCTGTCACCCCTCACGGCGATACCGGACGCGAGGGGATGGTTATACGGGCACGACGCGCCAACGACCGGACGAACGATGACTGACGACGACCGCGGATTCGAGACCAACGCCCTGCACGTCGGGCAGGAAGAGCCCGACTCTGCCACGGGCGCACGCGCACCGCCGATCTATCAGACCACTAGCTACGTCTTCGAGGACGCCGAGGACGCCGCCCAGCAGTTCGCCCTCGAGAAGCCGGGCCACATCTACTCGCGACTGATGAACCC
>JBEQBN010000151.1:0-4428 GCA_041639775.1 Halapricum sp. | reverse complement strand
GCGAACCGTGGCAGCTCCCGAGTAACTGTCGTGACAGTCTCTTCGCTGGCGTTGTCGGCATCGATAGCGAACCCGACTGGCCCGGACGGCACCCGCCCGTAGGCGCGCCGAACGCCGGCCCCAATACCTGCTTTTGAGCCGGCATCGGTCCCAATGATCGCGCCCGCGCCGCCGCCGACGCCGGCGACGGTTCGGCCGTCCGGCAGCGAGCTGACGGTCAGATCACCAGTCTCGAAGGTGTGCGCGGAGATCCCCTCGACAGTTGTTTCGGTCGGTGAGTAGCCCTGTGATTCGATCGCCGCAACGACGTCGTCGGTGTCCCAGTCCGCGTCGATCACACCGCCGCTCATCCCTGCGCCGGGCGTGGAAAATACGGAGACAGTCTCGACTGCACGTGGATCGAGTCCAGTTTGGTCGGTGACGGTCTCAGATACGCCCTCGATATCGGTTAGCGGTATCCCATCGTCGAGTAGGTCACGCAACGGGCCGGACTCGAGGAGTGTCGCCACGTCTACAGTTGCGAACGCGGTCGCGCCAGCAGGTATCGGGCCGACAGACGGAGCGGGGTCGGAACCGAGCACAGGGACGCGATCGAGACAACCGGCCGTGGCCACGCCGGCTATCCCGACAGCGCCAGCAAGTACGTCACGACGCGACCGTCGATACCCGTCCATATGTCTGGATGGGTCTGGCAAGTACAAGTATCACGCGCCCCGTGTCGGAGGTGGCGTGGGCGGCCGAGCGAGGGAGAGTATTATTCGACGTAATCGATATCGTCGCCGAGTTGCTGGGCGGCTTTCTCCTGTTCGGCCTCACTTTTGCCGTAGATCTGTGGGCTGTCAACACCCGTCACGACGATCATCGTCTCCATCTTGCCGTCGTGATCCTGGTCGACCGACGCACCCCAGATGATACGAGCGTCGGGGTCGATCCGGTCGTAGATCTCTTCGACGACGCCTTCGGCCTCCTCGATGGACATATCCGGACCACCAACGACGTTGACCAGCGCGGAGTTCGCACCGTCGAACTCCACGTCCAGAAGTGGCGAGCGTAGTGCCGACCGGATCGAGTCTTGGGCCTTGTTCTCGCTGTCGGACTCGCCGAGTCCGATCATCGCGACGCCGCCGTTTTCCATAATCGTCCGGACGTCGGCGAAGTCGACGTTGACCAGCCCGGGCTTGGTGATCAGTTCAGTCATACCCTTGACCGAGCGCATCAGCACACGGTCACAGATCTTGAAGGCGTCCTGCAGTGGCATCGACGGCGCATAATCGAGCAGCCGGTCGTTGGGCACGACGATGACGGTATCCGAGACCGCCCGGAGCCGTTCGAGACCCGCATCGGCGTTGGCCCGACGACGCTCACCTTCCGCGGTGAAGGGGATCGTGACAATGGAGATCGTGAGTGCACCCTGCTCCTGGGCGGCCTGGGCGATCACCGGCGCGGACCCCGTCCCGGTTCCGCCGCCGAGCCCGGCCGTGACAAAGACCATATCGGAGCCGTCGATCGACTGCTGGATGTCCTCGATGTTCTCCTGGGCGGCCTCCTCACCGATTTTCGGGACTGAGCCGGCCCCACGGCCGCCAGTCCGCTTGCGACCCATCAGGATCTTCGTGTCGGCTTTGACCTCGTCGGCCAGATGCTGGGCGTCGGTGTTGGCCGCGACGAGTTTCGCGCCGTGGATCCCCTCTTCCATCATCCGCGTGACGGTGTTCCCACCGGCACCGCCCGTCCCGACGACGGTAATCTTCGTCTCCAGGTCCTCGACGACGTCGGCCAGCTCCGCGTCGCTCATCTGCCCGGACGTCGAGACCTCCTGTGACGACGACTCGGTGCTGCCCTCGGAAGCCGGGTCTTGATTCTCCTCGTCGGCTTCCTCTATGGCTTCGTCGATGATCGAGTCCATATTTAAAGGGGGATTGCAGAGCCACCTATTTTATTCTTTGCACCTCGGCTGACGAGCGTCTGACGCATTTTTCGATTGGAGTCGTACAGGAATTTCGGCCAGGAAGGCTAGTAGGGGATTTCGGCGCATAACGGATGACGTTCCGGAATCTGGAAACGAAACGTGGGTGGTCGTCGTAACGGTCCTGTCGTGGCGCCTGGCTGCCCGACTTCGCGGCCGTCTGTTCGTCCACAGCACTCAAATATTTCCGCTGATCAGTCACAGACAGAATGGGGAGATACGGGTGGATCGTCGCGAGAGTTGCGTTCGTGGTCGGCATCACGTACGTCGTCACTCGGCTGTGGGCCGGGGGCGATCACACGTTTGCACTCGCGATCGGGATCGGGGGCGTGATCGCAGCGCTGGGCAGCCTCTTGGGAGCTTTCCGGCGAGGCATCAAACCGTGGCATCCAACGAGGTTGCAACCAGTTCACGACGATCCGCCGAGCAGCATCAAGCGTATCCATCTGCTGGGTCGGCTGACCGTCGTCGGGCTCTTTGTCGGCGGAGCCATCCTGTTGTATCGAGAGGGGTACTGGACGATCGCTGGCCTGTCGCTACTCGGCGGCGTTTACAACGAGAGTCGACAAATCGTGTCGGCACTCCGGGCGGGTCGAAGCCCCTGGATCCCGACAGAGCACGTTCGAGACGAACGATAATTACGGACAGGCCCTCATACGGTCGGTTGTACGTCTGTTTCGGATCGATCGCACCCGGTATGCGATCGTCCCGGGACATCGGTACAACCGACCTATCAGTTTCGTCTCAATACGGGAACCGGCGTTCGCGTTCGACGTGGACCACGTCGGGTTCGATCGTCTTGCCGTCGACCTCGACTGGCTGTCCGGCAGAGAGTTTCCCGAAGGCCGGCCCCTCGGAGATGCCGAGCGTCCGGGCCTTCTCGGGATCGAACTCCCGTTTGTGAGCGATCACGGCCTCGGCGGTCAGCTCGACGGACTCGTATTTCGATTCGAGGATCTCGGCGAACTCCTCGACGATTGCCGTGCGATCGCTCTCGCCGACGAGCGCGACCCGATCGCCGAGTCGCGTCCCACCCTCGACGGTCTCGAAGGCGACCGCGATCGACTCGACTGCCTCCCGGGCAGCGTCGGGGTCGATACCCTGGACTTCGTCCCGGAGTTCCGCGGGGAGATCGGAAACGACGAACTCGCCGTCGAACTCGCCCGCCCGCGTGCCGAGCCGCGTCCCCTCGTCGATCGGCCCGAGCGCATCTTCGATCCGTTCGACCAGCGCCAGCGGAACGCCGCTCGTCTCACGGACGAACGTCTCGCCGACGACCCGATAACCGAGCGACTCGATAGTGGCTTCCAGGTCGGGGCGGTCCTCGGCCAGGACGGCGTGGTCGGCGGTGCTGGCCTCGAAGGCCGCTTCGAGTACGTCCCGATGCTCCTCCGGATCGCCCATCGCCGCAAGTGCCCAGTCGGCGCCGATGTGGCCGACGGCCCAATCGGTCTCGCGGACGATCCGCTCGAATCGAGGGACGTAGTGGCCGCCACCGAACCCGACGACGTGACGACGGGTTTCGTCCTCCCGGGATGCGAGCGGATCGACGCCTCGCAGGTCGAGGATGGCCTTCGCGACCGCGCGGGCCGCGTCGGGGTCGTCCCACTGGGGCTCGTCACTGCCGACTTCGACGAACATCGACGGGACGCCGACCTCGGTCGGACCGTGGTGCGTACACTCCATACCGACCTCGTAGTCCTCGGGCGCGTGGTGGGTCAGCGCTTCGACGACGCGACTGTGCGCGTTCGGGCAGGCCGTCGCGAACGCGCCTGCCTCGCCGCCGTACTCGGCAGGTCCGAAGTTCCCCGTGTGGTGGGCAGTCAGCAACTGCCCTGTCTCCCCGGAGTGGCGGGAGGCGAAGGCCAGCAGGTCGATGTCGCCGAAGGTCTCGGCGACGCGATCCAGTTCGAGATGGAAGGGGTCGAACTCGCGGAGTTCGACACCGTCGAGTCGGTACACTGTTCCGCCGCCCTCGCCGTCGGGGCGGGACTGGTCGGTCTCTTGCTCCCAGTCGGCGACCGCCCGCAGGTGCTCGCCGATGTGGACCGAGGCGCTGTCGGCCCGCGAGACGACGACCCCCAACATCAGTCTCCCCCCTCGATGACGACCGGTTCTTTTCCAATGGCAGTCCGGGCGGCGTTGCCGGCTCGCGCGTACACCTCTTCGAGGGCGTGCCGGCGGCGGTAAAACAGCGCGACTCCAAGCAGCAGGTAGACTGCGGTGTAGGCGTGTAACATCGTGAGACTCGCTGCCTCGGGATGGGGAAGCGAGAGCACCCGCAGAATAAGAAACTCAACGGCGACCTGCGAGATGAACAGCGCGAACAGTGTGACGGCCTCGCGCATCGACATCTCGAAGTTGATCAGGATCGACAGCGCGAAAAACGACTGTGCGGCGGTGATCCAGATCTCCGCAGTCTGTTTGGTGTCGAAAGGCAGGGTTCCGAGCGATCCCAGCCC
>JBEQBN010000150.1:0-4441 GCA_041639775.1 Halapricum sp. | reverse complement strand
AAGCAGCTATATCGGCCTGAGCCATACTGGACGTATGGCTTCCGACGACCGCCATTACGATATCCTCCACGTTGACGACGACCAGTCCCAGGGTGAGTTGGTTGCGGCGTATCTCGAACGTGACGAGAGTGGCATCGACTGCACTGTCCGGACCGAAACCGATCCCGAGGCAGCGCTCCGGGTGATCCAGGAGGGAAACACGCACTTCGATTGTGTGATTAGCGATTACAATATGCCTGGAATGAACGGTGTCGACCTTCTCGAACGCGTTCGCGAAACCCATCCAGCGTTGCCCGTGCTGTTGTTCTCCGGCGAGGAGACGGGTGACGTCGCCGCCGAAATCATCTATGCTGGACTCACTGATTACCTCCGGAAAGGGTTCGACGCCGACGGATACACAATGCTTGTTCGGCGCGTCGAACACGCGGTCGCCGGTGGTGGGTCGTTCGATCCACAGGTGGAGACAGAACTCGACGGCGTCGGTGTCGTCGGCCCCGACGAACAGTTCGACGAGGTAGACGATGCCTACGCCGAACTCTACGACTACGACGCCGAGGAGATTACGGGCAAACACTGGACGGAACTCCATCCCGACGAGGAAGTCTCACACATCCGCACGCACGTGCTCCCGGTCGTCCGCGAGGGCGGTCAGTGGAGCGGCCGCAGCACCGGCCTCAAGTCGGACGGTTCGACGTTCACCGAGTCAAAACTCGTCACTGCCCTTAGGGACGGCCGAATGCTGATCGCCGTCTCGGAGTTCGAATCCGAATCGAGCCCACCAGAGGGCCAGTGAATCGCTACAACAGTCACCCTCACTACGTTCTCCGGTCGATTGACGGCATGATTCGCGTCGCTCGGAGTCTCGCTACCGTCTAACGACCTCAATCTCGTGGCCGGTCGGATCCTTGGTGAAGGCGTAGTTGTAGTCACAGGACTCCGGATCACGGTAGTCCTCGGCGTGGCGGCTCATCAGTCTCTCCCAGTACTCCTCGAGGTCGGACTCGTCCGCGCGCACGGCCACGTGGCCCCAGGCGTCGCCGAACTCGTAGGAGCGACCGTCGTGGTTGTAGGTCAGCTCCATCGACATCGCCTCTTGAGGGGCGTCTTCGGGCTTGAGGAAGTACAACGAGAAGCTGTCGTGCTCGCTACGGCGGAACAGCTCGTAGTCCAGCTTGCGGGTGTACCAGCCGATGGACTCGTCCACGTCCTCGACGCGGATCATCGTGTGGTCGATCGACCACTTCGCGCCGTAGTCGCGCTCGACGATCTCGATCTCGTGGCCGGTCGGACTCTTGACGAAGGCGTACTGGCCGCCACAGGAGTCGGGATCGCGATAGTCCTCGACGCCCTCATCCATCAGTTGCTCGTAGGCGTCGTAGACGTCCTCGACGCGCACCGCGATGTGGCCCCAAGCGTCGCCGAACTCGTAGCTGCGGCCGTCGTGGTTGTACGTCAACTCCAGTACTGCGCCGTCATCGTGCATATCCTCGGGGCCGAGGAAGGCGAGCGTAAAGGAGGAATGCTCGCTCTTGCGCTTCAGTTCCCAGTCGAAATGCTCGGTGTACCAATCGATCGATTCCTCGAGGTCCTCGACGCGGACCATCGTGTGATCGAGAATCCCGTCCATAGTCGAGTGGTAGGCTGGAACGTCGAAAAGCGTTCTGCATACCGCTATGCAGTGACACACACGATCGCACGACTGCGCGACAGGCGGCGCTGGCCTGGATGTTGTGCCCTCACCAGCGGTCGGGGGATAGATCTGCGCTTTCAGAAACGTTCTTGTCCATCTACCGTCATCTATGCCTATGGGAATCAAACGCGGGACTGTTCTCGGAGTCACTGGCATCGCAGGTGCACTGATCGAGGACACGATCGGGCTCGCTGGAGCGGTGATTGCGGACGTGTTCGGCATCGCCGTTCCGACGGCCGGGGGATGGCTCCTCGGCTGTTTACTCGGTGTCGTCGTCGGTGACGCTCTCACTGTATTGCTGGGCAAGGACGTATCGCTCGGGCGCTGGGCCGGCATCAAGAAAGGGCTCATCGCGAGCGGTGTAGCGGCCGTCGGCTACTACGCGAGTACGACCGGCCTAGCCAGTGACGTCCTCGAGGAGTACCTTCGCACGCTTCCGTTGTCCCCGGCCGAAGTCGTCAAAATCGGTTCCATCTGGCTCGGTGCGGTCCTCGGCGATTTTTTCGACGCGTAGGCGATCTCGTGCTCGCAGTCCGGCTGCTGTCGCTTCGATCGCCCGCAATCAGGCAACTGTCTTAAGATCTGGTTTCGACAACTACTCCTTTCAGATCCGGCCAGTACACCCACCAGACCAGCGTCAGCGTCGTGATCGGTGCGACCGGAATCACGAGATACGCGGGACGGCCGCCCCAGCCGAGCGCGAACTGTAACTGCGTCAGCCCGACCAGCACCAGCAGTCCCGCCGTCAATCGGCGGTCTTCCAGATCCGCCAGTCCGAGCGCCGCCGAGACCAGCGCCAGACCGTACAGGACGACGCCGAGCGGCCAGGCATAGACATACTGTGGCAGTCCTTGCGTGTACACGAACAGATACTCGTGGATCGTCACGATACGCCAGGGCTCGCCGATGCCGAGAAAGCCGAACGGGAAGAACAGCGTCGTCACACCGCCGGTCGTCACCACTGTCCAGGGGATCGCGCCGACGAGTGCAACCAGTAGCAGCCGGCTACGTGCGTCGGTCATCACCGGTTCACGACGATCCGAAGGACGTCCTCGTCGGCCAGTTCGTGATCGCGGCCGACCTGCTGATCGTCGTGTTTGGCGCTCTCCCCGGACACGCGGGCGAACCGGAACCGCTCGTCGAAGCGACCGCCGATCTTCTTGCAGGCGTCGCCGACAGTGTCGCCCTCAAACAGCATCAACGGGTCCTCGTAGTCGACGCCACGGCCGGGCTTGTCCATATAGATCCGGATCAGTCCGAGTTCGTCGTAAATGCGCTCTTTCAGCGCGTCCAGCCCCTTTTCCTCGACGGCGCTGATGAAAATCGCGTCGTCGGGATCGATGCCGTGCTCGCGGAGGTTCTCGTCGACAGTCTCCTTGTAGTCGGGCTCGATGAGATCGGCCTTGTTGACGGTCACGACCGACGGGAGGTACTCGCGGTTGTCCAGAATCCCGTCGATGAGCCGGTCGATGTCGACGTGCTCGCCGATGGTGACGTCGGCGTTGACGTAGTCGTGTTCGCGCAGGACGCTTTTGATCGTCTGCTCGTCGAGATCCAGGTCAACCGAGGCGTTGACCGTGATCCCGTCCTTGTGTTTTTTCCGGACCGAGACGTTTGGCGGTTCGGCGTCCAGCCGGACTTTGTTCCGGTAGAGTTCCTCGCTGAGGCGCTCGTACTGGTCGA
Organism: Halapricum sp.; assembly: GCA_041639775.1. GTDB lineage: Archaea > Halobacteriota > Halobacteria > Halobacteriales > Haloarculaceae > Halapricum. The sequence goes on along the minus strand of JBEQBN010000150.1, from coordinate 1,068 downwards.
TCTCGAACACCGAGAGGACGAACACGATCAGGTCGGCCGTCCGGACGACCGACAGGACTTCCTTGCCGCCACCGCGGCCGCCGGCCGCCCCCTCGATCAACCCGGGCACGTCCAGCATCTGGATGTTCGCGCCCTTGTATTGCAACATTCCGGGGTTGACATTCAGCGTCGTGAACTCGTACTCGCCGACTTCGCTGTCGGCGTTGGTCATCGCGTTGATCAGCGTGGACTTGCCGACGCTTGGAAAACCCACGAGCGCGACGGTCGCGTCGCCGTGTTTCTCGACCGCGTAGCCCGGGCCGCCGCCAGACCCCGACTGCTGGGCCTCGAGTTTGTCTTTCTTCTCGGCGAGTTTAGCCTTCAGACGGCCGATATGCTCCTCGGTCGCCTTGTTGTAGGGCGTGTCGGCGATCTCCTGCTCGAGTTCCTCGATCTCCTCTTCGAGCCCCATTACCGGATACTCTGCCATCGTTGCTCAAAAGGGCTTCCGTCCACGGCCGCCACGTCGAGGGCCGGATCGATCACGGCACGATCGCCGTGGGCAAACCTCGCACGCCGAACACGGAAAAGCAATTCTTAAACCCGCGCCGACGGATTCTCGGATATGGCAGGCACAATCGAAGTTCTCGTTCCAGGCGGCCAGGCCGATCCTGGTCCGCCCCTCGGTCCCGAACTCGGACCGACACCCGTGGACGTTCAGGCAGTCGTCCAGGAGATCAACGACCAGACCGAAGCCTTCGACGGCACCGAGGTTCCGGTCACCGTCGAGTACGACGACGACGGCTCCTTCGAGATTGAAGTCGGCGTCCCGCCGACAGCCGAGCTGGTCAAAGACGAGGCCGGCTTCGAGACCGGCAGCGGTGAACCCCAAGAGGAGTTTGTCGCCGATCTCTCCGTCGATCAGGTCAAGCAAATCGCCGAGCAGAAGCTGCCGGACCTACTGGCATACGACCTGAAAGGCGCCGCCAAGGAGGTCGTCGGAACCTGTACCTCGCTGGGTGTGACCATCGAAGGCGAGAACCCTCGCGAGTTCAAAGAGCGGATCGATTCCGGCGAGTACGACGACGT
>JBEQBN010000149.1:0-4455 GCA_041639775.1 Halapricum sp. | reverse complement strand
ACCGAAACCTGCTGGTGCTTGACGCCGCGATGGGCCAGTCCGCCAAGTCACAGGCCGCGGACTTCCAGGAGGCGATCGGCATCGACGGAGTTGCTATCACCAAACTTGACGGGACCGCAAAAGGTGGAGGCGCGCTCGCGGCCGTCGACGAGACCGACTCGACGATCGCGTTCCTTGGGACTGGCGAGACCGTCCAGGACATCGAGCGCTTCGAACCGGACGGGTTCATCTCCCGGTTGCTCGGGATGGGCGATCTCAAGCAACTGACCGAGCGCGTCGAGCGCGCGATGGAGCAGACCGGCGAAGAGGAAGACGACTGGGACCCCGAGGATATGATGGAGGGTGAGTTCACCCTCTATGATATGCAAAAGCAGATGGAGGCGATGAACAATATGGGCCCGCTCGATCAGGTGATGGATATGATTCCCGGGATGGGCGGCGGGATGATGGACCAGTTGCCCGACGACGCGATGGACGTCACTGAAGAGCGGATGCGCGACTTCCAGGTCATAATGGACTCGATGACCGAAGGCGAGATGGAGAACCCCAGGGTCGTCGGCAAGTCCCGCATTGAGCGCATCGCCCGTGGCTCCGGAAAACCCGAAGACCGCATCCGGGAACTGCTCGAACAGCACAAGATGATGGAGCGGACTCTCAAGCAGTTCCAGGGGATGGGCGACGCCGATATGGAACGAATGATGAAACAGATGCAACAGGGCGGCGGTGGCGGCGGGATGGGCGGTATGGGTGGCGGCGGCAATCCTTTCGGTGACTGAACGTTTCGCGTCTCCTCGCGTCCGAGGAGCGTACTGTCGTCGGCCGCAGTCTACTCGTCACTCCGCTTGTTCCTCGTCGCTCTCGGGTTGTTCTCGCTGGACGACGAACACCGGTCCGAGGAACTGCTCGGCCACCTGATCGACCGGCAGGCCGAAGACGAACGTCGACAGCGTGGGATCGGATTCACCCATCACGAGCGCGTCGAAGTCGACCGTCGCGTCGATGATCGCATCGACTGGGTCCTGTTCGCGCTCGATCCGTGTCTGGATGCGGTTGTCGTCGAATCCGTTATCGGTCAGTCTGTCGGTTAACCCGTCCAGTAGCGTCTGGGCGTCCGCCTCACTCTCGCCCTCGCGAGCGACGTGATACAGCGTCACCGTCGCGTCGGTGCCGGCGAAGACGCCGTCGACGATCCGAGTGAGCCGGTCGATGCCGACGGTTCCGCGGACGGCCACGAGGACGTCGTCCATCTCCGCGACCGTATCCGGGATGAGGACGGCCAGACAGTCCTCTTCGTGGCTGAGGCGGTTGATCGTCTTCTGGGCCTGGTGGGTGAACACCAGCCGGCGCTCGACCGTCGCGCCGGCTTCCTCGAAGAGTGCTTCGAGTTCGTCCATACGGGCAGTTGCCCGCTCTTCGAACTGCATCCGGGCCTGTCCCGGCGCGGTCTGTTCGGGGATGACGTGATACCCCAGCAGGACGACGTGGGCGTCGGCAAGCAACTTCGGGACGCCGTCGGGGATCGATTCGCCTTCGAGGACGCGGATCGGGACGAGTACTGATGGTCGTTCTGTCATAGTTAGACGTCTCCTTTGAGCTTCACGTCGGTTGCGTAGTAGCGATACCACAGGTATGACCCGCCCATAACCGCGATACCGATCACGATCGAGGCGGGATTCATAAAGGCGATCAGTCCGGCGCTAGCGAGCGCGCCGAGAATTGGCACTGCGGGATAGCCTGGAATCCGAAAGCTCGGATCGTACCACGGCGGGTCGCGTCGGCGGAGAACAAGCAGTGCCACACAGATCAGCGCATACATCACCAGGTGGAGGAACGAGGCGACTTCCGCGAGAATCTCGACTTGATCAGTCGCCACGAGGACGAGGATCGGCCCGCCGGCCATTCCCAGAGCGATGTGGGGCGTCCCGTACTTGAGATTGATCTTGCTGGCCCATCGGGGGAGCAACGCGTCGCGGCTCAGCGCGTACACCGACCGGGAGGCGCTGAGGATCGAGGCGTTGGCGCTGGAGAACGTCGCCAGCAACCCGGCGATGAGGATCATCACTGCGCCGGGTAACCCGAGTAGATCCCGGGCGACTTCGACCATCGCCGTCTCGCCGAACGTACCGAGACGGCCGGCCCCGAACGAGCTGGTCGCGACGAAGATCGTCACCACGTAAAACAGTGTGACCACGATCACCGAACCGACCATTGCGAGTGGGAGGTTCCGACTCGGCTGTTTGATTTCGCCGGCGACCGTCGCGACCTGTGCGAACCCCAGATACGAGGTGAACACGAGCGCCGCGGTGGACAGTACGGGGAGTTGCCCCTGTGAGAAAAACTCCTGTGGGACGGACTGGCGGCCGAACACGCCGGCTGCGTCGAGGACACCGTAGGTCAGAAAGCCGGTGAGGACCGCGAGGAGGACAACCACGATCCCGTTCTGTAGTTTCGCCGTGTTCTCGGTTCCGCCGACGCTCAGGGCCGTCAGCCCCGCGCCGAACAGCAGGCCGAGAATGACGTGGGGGCCGACCGGCAGTCCAGTGAGAACGACACCCACCTCCGCGAGCACGCCCACGATGTAGTGGCCGAGCCCGACCAGGTAAAACGCCGAGGCGAACACGAGCCCGAGCCACAGCCCCAACCCGACGATCGCACCGTATGGCGTACCCATACTTCGGGAGATGAAGTAGTAGCCGCCCCCGCTACGGGGCATCGCCGTCGCCAGTTCCGAGGTCGGCAATGCCACGAGCAAGGCGATCACCCCCCCAATCCCGAACGAAAGTGTGGCTGCGAGCCCGGCTTCCGCGGCCGCAAGCCCGGGGAAGACGAAGATCCCCGCGCCGATCATCGTCCCGATACCGATCGCGAGTCCGCCGACAAGTCCGATCGTCCGCTCTAACTCGACGTCGTCGCCCCGGACCGTCGTCTCGTCGGTGACACCTTCCGGCTCGGATTCCGGTCGTTCGCCGGAGATATTCTCTCCAGTGGCCGGGTCGGACATACGTATCACGTCTCGGACTTCGCACAAAAAGACCGGGGCTAGTCCGCAAGCTGGCGGTCCCGCCCGTCACTGCGGTCCAGCGTAGAACAGCGCGTATCCGACCAGCCCCGTCGCCGGGACCGAGCCGGCCCCGACCGTCGCCGCGAGCGACAGCGACGAGAGGACGCCCACGGCGAGTCCGGCAACCAGCGGTGCCGGAATCAGCGCGAGCAACCAGTCCGCCGGGGCGAGGTCCGTCACGTCCGAACCGTGTGGCTCCGCCTAATTAAATATTATTACAGCCGTAGCACTCGCCCCAATCTCGGTTACGTGTGTCTCGCGTTCGGATCTTGACTCGCTGGAGTTTCCGATTCGGCCTGCCCGAGTCGGGCTTACTCGAACCGCACGCCCAGGTCGTGCAGTCCGTCGTTGTGCTGGGCCACGTTGATCAACAGCGGCGTGATCCCCTCGATCTCGGGGGCGTTCGCGAGTCCACCCGCATCTAGCGGCCGTAGTCCCTCGATGTCGTCGGCCACATTGGCCACCGTCGCCTTGGCGTCGTCATCGTCGCCGACGAGCAGCGTGTCGATTGCAAGGTCGTCGTCGAGATCCGCTAGCCGGCCGGCCGCGAGATTGTGGAACGCCCCGACAACGGGAATGTCCTCGGGCGCTGCGCCGGCCGCCAGCGCGGTCACGCTCCCGGCACTGGGCGGGTTGTAATGAAAGCCGTCTCCGTCACGCTGCATCCCGACCGCGGGGGTGACGAGCACCGCGTCGTCCAGTTCGTCGGCGACCGCTTCGATCGTATCTGTGAGGTGATACGCCGGGACCGCCGCGACGACCACGTCAGCGCCGGCCGCAGCCTCGGGGTTTTCGGCACCCTCGATGGCTACGTCTCGACCGTGCTTGCCCAGTTTCGACTCGTAGCTGCTGGCCGCTTCTCGGGCGCGTTCGGCGTCGCGCGAACCGACGACGACCTCGTGGTCGGTGTCGTGGCCCCACCGCAGTGCCAGTCCTTCGCCAACGTCTCCCGTACCGCCGAGTATCGCGATCTGCATACCCGTACCTTCGCCGAGAGGTGGTTAACCCTGTCGGACAGAATCCGGACCTCCAGTGTGCGTCGATATAGACGGGCCGGACACTGATCCACATCACAGCTGTTCGAAAAGGGAGCGAGCGCGCTGTACGTAGCTATTGTCCGACCAGCTACGGGCCCCACTTATGTCATCCAGAAGCGCCAGAGCGTCGCTCGATGACAGTTGCCCAGTCCGGACGAAGACTGAGAGCAGCGTCGGCGTCGTAACGAGGCGCGTATCGGCGAGAGACGCGTGTACGAGCCCGATCTGGCTGAATTCGTCACAGAGAAACACTGCTGCGTCGGTTTCGTTAGCGAGCGTGACCGCAGCGTTTTCGCCATCGTCGAGTGGGAACGTCGAATCGAGTTCGACTGCCCGTGTGGTAACTGCATCGTGCTG
>JBEQBN010000148.1:0-4455 GCA_041639775.1 Halapricum sp. | reverse complement strand
CCGATCCTGCTGGAAGACGCTGTCGGCGCAATCGAGGACGATCACCGCGAGTACGCGCTGGAACACGCCGAGTTTCTGTTCGGCGAAGTCACCACGCGCGAGGACATCGAGTTCGCGTGACCGCGATGGTTGGCAGTCGGTCCCCGAGCGTGAGTGGGTGTCTCGGCAGACGGGGACAGCCATTGCGATGACCGACGCCACGATCCGCCGGTTCGAACCCGGCGACACCGAGGCTGTCCTGGCGTTGAACGAGCGAGCGATGGCCGCTGAGGGAACCGACCCCGAGGACGTGCCCGGGATCGACGACCTCCACCGGATCGAGTCCGAGTATCTCGATTCGGGCGGAGAGTTCCTCGTCGCCGACTGCGACGGTGCAATCGTCGGGATGGGCGGGCTCACGATCGACGGCGAGACGGCTGAGGTCTTCCGGATGCGCGTCGATCCCGCCTATCAGCACCGCGGGATCGGTTCGGCGCTGCTGGATCGGCTGGTACAGGCTGCCCGCGAGCGCGGTGGGACCCGACTGCTCGCTGAGACCGCCGCCCGCCAACAGGGTGCAACCGAGTTCTATCCGGCCCACGGCTTCGAAGAGCAGGCCCGGCGATCGTTCGGCGAGTACGAACTGATACAGTTCGAGAAACAGCTATAGGCCGGATATTCGCTTCGTACACTGCTCGAGGTATGCGAGACCTCCCGCTCCGCTCGTCCTCGCTGCTCACGGCTTCGCTGTTCGCTATTCGAGACGCTCCTTGCGTCGCGGCTCGCTGCGTGCGGTTCCTTTGTCACCACTCACTCAATTTGAGGTTCTTCCCCGCTCAGAACCTCGCGCTACCCAAACTTGTAGGAGACCCCGTTACCGGTCTCGGGATACTCCCACTCGACGTTGCCGTGCGGACAGGCGAACCGACAGGTGCCACACTCAAGACAGTTCTCGTAGGCGATTGTCGGCACGCCACCACCCTCGGACCGCCAGACATCGGCGGGACAGGCGTTGACACACTCGTAGTTCGTACACTTCTCCTCGCAGATCCCCTCGACTTTGACGTCGAGGTGACTCTCGCCGCTGTCGCTGTACTTGACCGTGTACAGGCGGTCTTCGATCGTTTCGCGCTCGATCTCGGGGGTATCCGGAACGTTGGGTTTTGCGGTACTCATTGTTATGATAGCATCTTGCGGAACTTCCAGGCTTTCTTTGCGGCGCCGAGCCAGCCGCCGGTCGCATCGAGGATGTGACTCTTGGCTTCCGAGACGTGTTCGTCTTTCGGTATGTTGTCCATCTTGAAGTACGCGTCGCCGGCCCGTCCGAGCGCTCGCGGCAGGTCCTCAAACAGGAACTCCTTCTCCTCGGCGGCGGTATCCATAAACCAGCCGTAGTGATCCAGATTCTTGACGACATAGGAGTTGCGGAGTTCAGTCTCGTAACTCGCCAGCGCGGCCTCGTCAGTCCGGTCCTGCGCGAGCGCATCGGCGACAGCTCGACCGGCGTGATAGCCGCTCTCGACGGCCATATTCGTCCCTTCGAGGTGGACCCCACTGTTGAGCACGAGGCCGGCCGCGTCACCGACGATGACCGCACCGTCGTGGACCAAGTCGGGCATCGAGTCGGGGCCGCCCTCGGGAATCGCGTGGGCGGAGTACTCGACCATCCGGCCGCCACGCACCAGCGGCGCGACCGCGGGATGTTGCTTGAACTCCTCCAGCACTTCGTCGGGCGTCTTGTCGTCGTTGGCAGCGTCCTCGATCGAGTAGACGACACCGAGCGAGATTGTCCGCTTGTTGGTGTACAGGAAGCCACCACCGACAGCGTCGCCACAGGCCCCGTCACCAAAGTAGTGGGCGGCCAGGCCCGCGTCACCGTCGATGTGGAATCGATCTTCCAGTTTCTCGCGATCGTATTTGCGGACCTCCTTGACTGAGACGGCGACGTTGTCCCGGTCGTCCCGGTCTTTGAGGTCGGCGGCCTCGCTGACCAGCGAGTTGGCACCCTCCGCGAGAACGACCATCGGTGCGCGCAGCTCACCGTCGGGGCGGTCAGTCTCGACGCCGACGATTTCGCCGTTCTCCGTGATGAGGTCCGTGACGGTCGTCTCGGTAACCAACATTGCACCCGCCTCGACGGCCTGCTCGGCGAACCACTCGTCGAAGTCCCGACGGAGGACCATCCAGGAGTCGTTGTGCGGCTCCTCGCGCCAAGAGGAGGGTGCGACAGACACGGACGTCTCGTCACCCTCCTCGCTGAGCATACTGTAGGTCTTCTTTGCGACGTACCGCTCCGTCGGGGCGTCATCGAAGTCGGTCAACTCGCGAATTCGGGGCGTATACAGGACGCCGCCGAAGACGTTTTTCGTGCCCGGTGACGGGCCGCGCTCGAGCATAATCACGTCCAGCCCCTCGCGGGCCATCGTCAGTGCGGCCGTCGACCCGGCCAGTCCCGCGCCGACAACAATCGCGTCGTACATATTATCGTAGTTCGGGGTCTCGCTCATACCGGAATCGCCTCCTCGTTCGTCTCGAAATACTCGATCAGTTCGGGGATGACCTCCTGGAGGTCACCGACGATACCGTAATCAGCGTTGTCGAAGATCGGTGCGTTGGGATCGGTGTTGATCGCAATCACCGTCTCGCTGTCGTCCATCCCTTCGAGATGCTGGATCGCACCGGAGATCCCGGCTGCGATATACAGCTTCGGTCGAACGGTCTTACCGGTCTGGCCGACCTGTCGGGCCGGCTCGATCCAGCCCTCTTCGACGGCGTCACGGGTCGCTGCGACCTCACCACCGAGGAGATCAGCCAGTTCCCACAGCGGCTCGAACTCACCCTCAACGCCCATTCCGCCGGCAACAACAATATCGGCGTCGGTGATGTCAGCGACATCGCCGACCTCGCGTTCGAGCACCTCGGTCATCGTCTCGTCCTCGTCGACGACGACTTCGACTGCTTCGATCTCGCCCTCGCGACTCTCGTCCGGTTCCGCAGTGGGGAAGACCCCGGGCCGGACGGTCGACATCTGCGGGCGATGCTCGGGACAGATGATCGTCGCCAGCGCGTCACCGCCGAAAGCCGGCCGGCGCATCTCGTAGCGACCGTCTGCCATCTCCAGTTCGGTGCAGTCGGCGGTCAGGCCGGCGTGAGTCGGCACCGCAACGCGGCCGGCGAAGTCCCGGCCGGTGTGGGTCCCGCCGATCAGTGCGACGGCAGGCTTGCGCGTCTCGACGAGATGGCGGAACTGCTCGCCGTAGGGGTCGGACCGATAGGGCTCGAACACCGGGTCGTCGGCGATCAACACCGTGTCGGCCCCGCGGGCGATACACTGCTCGGGGATGTCCGTCTCGTCGAGACCCTCACCCATCACCAGGGCGACGAGGTCCTCGCCGCGCTCGTCGGCCAGGTCTCGGCCCTTGCTCAGCAGTTCCCAGGCGACGCCTGCGACCTCGCCGTCGTGCTGTTCGACAAACACCCAGACGTCGTCGTGTGCCTCGATATCGGCACTAGTGTCGCTCGTAGCTGCCATTTCAGAGCACCTCCGCGATCTGCTCGGCGAGTTCGTCAGTCTCATCGACGACCTCTTGTTCACGCGGGACCGGATCGGCCGTGTCCATTCCGCCGACCTGCGTCGGCGAGACAGAGAGCCCGACCTCGTCTTCGACGCCCAGGTCCTCGGCCGTCCAGGTCTCAGGCTCGAAGTCAGTCTCGGCGAAAATCTTCCGATGGAGCCCCGCAGGACGGGGATCGTTCTCGCCGAAGCCCATCGCGACGACGACCGGCAGTTCGGCGGCGACGCGCTCGTAGCCGCCTTCGACGTCACGTTCTGCGACGAGCCTGCCCTCGTCGGGCCGAGGCTCGAGATCCTCGACGTAGGTGAGCTGTGCCCAACCGTTGTGAGCGGCGATTCCCGGCGGAACCTGGCCGGTTGAGGAGTCAGTCGTCTCCTCGCCACCGAAGACCACGTCAGCGTCCAATTCCTCGGCGCCGCGGGCCAGCGCCAGACTCGTCGGCCAGGTATCACTACCACCGAAGGCCGGATCCGACAGAAGCACGCCGTCGTCGGCACCCATCCCGACGGCGACGCGCAACACTGCGTCGGCGTTCGGTGGCCCCATCGAAAGAGCCGTCACCGTTCCGCCGACCTCGTCGCGCAGTTCCAGCGCCGCTTCGACCGCGTTGTAGTCCGGCGCGTTCATCACGGCCTCGGCGTCGGAGCGATTCAACCGTCCCGTCTCCGGGTCTATAGAGATGTCGTCCGCATCGGGTACCTGCTTGACGCAGACGACGATATTCCATCCATCTGTCATTGTATAACCCCCATATATCGGGTGTGGGGTAGCTCTTCGTTCGCTACTCGGAGCGTTATGTTAGTAAACGACCGCCACATTCCCAGCGCGTGGGAACCACGTCCCTGGAAACCTATTGCGCCAATTTTTGACCGCTACAGTGGTTTTCCAGTAGATCAACGGA
>JBEQBN010000147.1:0-4497 GCA_041639775.1 Halapricum sp. | reverse complement strand
TGGACGCCTTCGACAAAGCCGTCGCGGACCAGGACCGCGCAGAGGGCGTCTTCGCGGCGCTCACACGGCTCACGCGAACGATCGTCGCGTGGGACGCAAAGCGAGCGCGTAGCGAAGACGACACGAGTTGACGGACCCAAATCCGGCTGAAGACTTCGGCTACCGGCGAACTGCCGAAGACAGCGACCGTACGGTTGACGCGCCACCGGTCGCTGTCACTCTCTGAACGATTTTTCCTCGTCGATGCCTGTCGTGCCCTGCTCGACGCGGTCGAGCATCGCCTCGACAGCCGTTGAGTCGGGTTCGGGCAGGCCCAGACGATCCCGCTCGGCGGCGACGGTATCACAGACCAGCCCAACAGTGTGGCGGTAAAAGGGCGCGTCAGCGGCAGCGCTGTCGACGCGGCGCCGCAGTGCCGGCAGCCAGTCCAGGTGTTCGTCGACGAACGTCGCGTAGGCGTCTCGATCACCGCTCTCGACAAGCAGCGAGGCGTACTCAACCAGCAGCGCGAGGTGGTCGGGCTGGTAGGCGTCCGGGGGCGAGACGTTAAGCATTGCGTACTTCCGGCGCATATCGTCAGCGGGCGGTCCGCCAAGCAGTCCGTCACTGCCGGCACCCTCGTGCCACTCCTTGTAGGGAGATTCGATCGGCGGCGCGTAAGGGGTCTCGAAGGCTTCGAACAGCGAGATATACTGGTTGTCCAGCGCCGCCCGGCTGTCCGGCAGGTCGTCGGCTGTGGGTGTCGTCTCTACTGCGAGTCCGAGCGCCGAGGTCAGCTGCTCACGCTCGGCGTCGAAGCGACCTGACACGACATCCTCGTAGAACCGTTCGTCAGGGTGTTTCAGACACTCAGACAGCAGTGAGAACCACTGTGCCAGTTCCGTCGTTTCGGCTATGTTGTGAGCCATAGGTTATCGAACCACCGACCGTTCGGCGAATCGCACGTACAGTCCGTATCCGATCGCGAGGACGCTGGCGATACAGACCAGCGCAGCCAGATTCAGACCGACGAGGTAGGCGACTCCGAGCGTGCCACCAGGGAGCGTGTTCGGCGCGATAGACTGTGCCAGGCTCGGGCCGGTCGGGAGCGGCGAGAGGACATACTGGAGGATGACGCCGGTCCAGATGATAAAGAACAACAGCATCGTCAAAACCATACCGGAAGTCAGAATCGTCGAGTGGGTGCTCTCCTCACAAGGGAGGGTCGTGGTGCCGATGCTGTCTTTGGCCCACTGCTGCCACTCGTTGCAGGCGCGCCCGACGTCGACCCGGCCGTGGAACATCGATCCGTCCATCGGGAACTCCTTGACGTGAGTCATAAAGAGGTGGAACGTGACGCCCATCAGCATCGTCACGGCGACAATCGCGTGGACGTCACGCATAATCAACATCGGCAGGTTCGGCGACGTCGACTGCGCCATACCCAACAACCACAGCAGGAGGCCGGTACCGATCATCACGCCGACTTCGAAGGCGATAATCCAGATTTCCGCCTTCTGGAGGAACGTGTACTTCCCGGACTCGGGTTCGGGCCCCAGTCCGACGAGCCACTTGAGTTGGGCGATGACCTCGTAGATGTCGTCGATACCGAACATAAAGTGTTTCCACGTCGAGGCACCGGTCGCGAGGCCAAGCGTCAGGTACGCGCCGTAGTACAGCATTGTGGCGATCAACACGACACCTGCCGCGATGTGAATATCGATGACGTTCGAGTACCCGAACACCTCGATGAGCCAGCCCAGCGGTTCATAGAACGTCAGTGGCAGACCAGTCAGCCACAGCAGGAAGATACTGATCGCCAGCAGGGCGTGGACGTACACCTGCACGCTGTTGAACCGTTCGAGCGTCGCCTGCGTTCTCGTCTCAGTGCTCATACGTTTTCACCTGCCTCGATCACGTAGCGGCGCCAGTGGCCAAGCAGCTGACCCGCGATGATGAGCAACACGAACGAGATGTACAACCCCATCATCGCACGGACTGCCAGCCAGATCGCGTTGAACTGGTCGTAGGAATAGCCCCGCGTCAGATGGCCGTCGACGACCGGCTCCCAGCCGTTGATAACGGGCGGGATCCGACTGACGAGGAACAGCAGTGTCGCCGTTCCGACGATGGCCAAGACAACGGAGACGGCACTGCGCCACCACGGGTTGCGAGCGAACCACGACTGGTCTTCGGTACCGGACGTCATATCTGTCAGTCACCTCCTGAGTCCGGTTCGACCGGTTCGATGAGGGCCCGCCGGTTCCCGTCGACAAACTGTTTGACTGCTCTCTCGGAGGCGAGCTCCATCATCTCCGAGACCGGTCCTGCGTGGAGCGCATCAGTCACACAGTTGTCGACGCAGTTGGGCGTGTTGTCGCCGTCTTGTTCCGCACGCGGTGGTTTGCCGTGGCCGTCGCCTTCGCCTTCACCCAGACAGAGGTGACATTTCGACATCTTGCCGTCGTTGTCAGGGTTGTACGTCGGCGCACCGTACGGACAGGCCCACCCACAGTAGTGGCAACTAATACACTTGTCCTGATCGACAGTCACGACGCCGTCGGAGTCACGCTTCGTGATCGCGCCGGTCGGGCAGACTTTCTCACACGGGGCGTCGCCGCAGTGAAAACAGGACGTTGATACTGCTGTCTCCTCGTAATCCGGGAACGACCCTGTGGGTTCGTGTCTGAGGTTGCGCCAGTTGTCCCCGTCAATGCGGTCGTTCTGGACGTCACACGCGACCGAACAGGCGTGACAGCCGATACATTTGTCGGGTTCGAAATAAAACGTCCACTGTTCGCTCATCAGTTCTCACCTCCGGTCTTCTCGACCTCGACAGGGTGGTTGCGCGCGGTCATTCCGGTCACCGGTTCGACGTGTCGTTCGCGGTTGAGTATCATCGTGTTAGCACCTGCACCGTCCGGATGGGACGAGGTTTCACCGAACCCGGACACGGACACGATCCGGCCGGGGCGTATACCTTCATAGACATGTGCCATCAGTTCGATCTCGTCGTCTTCCGACTCGACCCGCACCATATCGCCGCTCTGGATGCCGCGCTCCGCGGCGTCCTCCGGGTTGATATGGAGTAAGTTTCCATCGTAATCCCGGTCTTCCATATCGTACCGTGCTTGATACGCTTGGACTGATCGTCCGATCGCCTGATCGTGCCCCCTGTTGGTCTGTTCGACGAACACGTCGTTGTACAACAGCGGGTAGTCGTCGTCAGTCGTCTCGCCATAGTGTTCGTCGTCCGGCGGGTGCCACTCCGGTGCCGTGCTCGCGCCGATGTCCTCGGCGAGGTCGGCGTACTTCTCGACCACGTCGAGATCGAAGTTGAATTTCCCGTTGACCGTATTGAACTCACTCTCGCCGTCGTCGCCCTTCCATTGTTCGTACTCCATATCCGAGACGATCGCGAAATTCTGAGTGTCGAGCTCCTCGAAAGACATATCGATGGCGTCGAGCTGGTCGTCCCAGTACGCCTGACCGCTCTCCCAACGGAAGTACTCGTCCCAGTCCGTCTCCATCTTCTCCGCCAGCGCTTCGGCCAACTTTTTGTAAATCTGGTAGTCCGGCTTGCAGTCACCGATCGGATCGATCGCCGCCTTCGATCCGGTCACCCACGTCTTCGTGCTGTAGGAGCTGTCGCCGCCGGTCTTGAGGAACGGCTGTTCGAGCTGGGAGGCGCCCGGGAACACAATATCGGCTCGCTTGGCAACACTGTCCCAGAACGCGTCGACATCGATAACAAGTTCCATCTCCTCAAGGGCGTCCAACCACTCCTGGGTGTTGCCGCTTTTGGGCGGTGACGACCAGTTGGTGACCATCCCTCTGATATCCCCCTCTCTGACCGCCTTCGGGACGAGATTGTGTGAGACGTTGCGAATGCCGTGTGTCTGGAACGGATAGTCGTCGTAATCGGCCGGGTTGGAGTTTTTCTCGTGATTCGACGGGACCTCAAGGTCGTATTTCTCGTGTGGGTCCGCAAGCGAGGCCGACTGCCACTGTCGCGTGCCGCCCTCCCGGTCGATGTTCCCGACGAGCCCGTTCAGCGCGTGCACGTTCTGACAGTTCTTGAATCCGTTCGACTGGAAGGCCAGTCCCGTCCACGGCAGCGCCACAGAACTCGGTGCTGCATCGGCGAACCCGCGTGCGATCTCGCGGATCTCGTCGGCGTCGACACCGGTGATATCAGCGGCCCACTCCGGGGTCTTGTCTTCGACGGCCTCCCGGTAGGCCTCGAAGCCGTGCGTGTACTCTTCGACGAACGCCTCGTCGTAGCGGTCCTCCTCGATGATGACGTTGGCCATCGCCAGCGCAAGCGCGCCGTCAGTCCGGGGCTTGATCGGGATCCACTTATCGGCCTTCTGAGCAGTCTTCGTGTATCGTGGGTCGATGCAGACGAGCGTCGCGTCGTTGTTCTCCTTGGCGTCCATAATGGCCTTGGGCTCGTACTGGCCGCGGAAACACTCCATCACGTTGCGGCCCCAAGCGATCATATACTCGGAGTTCTGC
>JBEQBN010000146.1:0-4530 GCA_041639775.1 Halapricum sp. | reverse complement strand
GCCGCGCCGGCTCGGGCAGCCTCGGTCGCACCGATGGCGCTGGTGATGTGATCGTAGCCCGGTGCGACGTCCGTGACCAGCGGGCCGAGCACGTAGAAGGGCGCGCCGTCACAGACGTCCTGCTGGCGCCGCACGTTCTCGGCGATCTCGTCCATCGGGACGTGGCCCGGGCCCTCGACCATAACCTGGACGCCGTGGTCCCAGGCAGTCCGGGTCAACTCCCCGAGTGTGTCCAGTTCCGCAAACTGGGCGGCGTCGGAGGCATCCGCGAGCGAACCGGGCCGGAGCCCGTCCCCGAGACTGAAAGTGACATCGTGCTCGGCAAAGATGTCACAGATCTCCTCGAAATGCGTATACAGCGGATTGTCCGCGTCGTGGGCCTCGATCCACTGAGCGAGGATCGACCCGCCACGGGAGACGATGCCTGTCTTCCGGCCGTCCGTCAGCGGAAGGTGTTCCTTTCGCACGCCCGCGTGGACTGTCATATAATCGACGCCCTGCTCGGCCTGTTTTTCGATCACCTCAAGAAGCAGGTCGGCCGTCAGGTCTGCGGGGCCATCCACGTGTGTGATCGCCTCGTAAATGGGGACAGTGCCGATTGGAACGGCCGAGTGTTCGATATGCGTCGAGCGGATCCGATCGAGGTCCGACCCCGTCGAGAGGTCCATCACCGTGTCTGCACCGTAGTGCACTGCAGTCTTGAGTTTCTCCAGTTCCGTCCCGAGATCGCTTGATTGTTCGCTGTTGCCGATGTTGGCGTTGACTTTCGTTGCGAACTCCCGCCCGATGATCGTTGGATCGAGCGACTCGTGGTTGTGGTTTGCCGGAATCACTGCCTGGCCGTCGGCGACCTGCTCGCGAACGAACTCGGGATCGCGATGCTCCCGTTGAGCGACTCGTTCGATTGCGTCAGTTATCTCTCCGTCTCTGGCTCGCTGGAGCTGTGTCTGTGCCATATATTACTTAGTTATATTACTAAGTCATAAAAGTCTCGACGATGCTGTCGGAGTCCCCGCCGGGTCGAGGCGATCACCGAGTGTGACACCGGATGGCATTACGATTTCCGAAAATCGGTTTCGAGGTTCGTAATCTTTCGCCGGGCTTATTACGATGTACGGACTCCAGTGGGACAATGACAGACGACGAACGACCCACAATTTTGCTGATCGGGAGCGGCCCGATCCAGATCGGTCAGGCCGCGGAGTTCGACTATTCGGGCGCACAGGCGTGTCGCGCACTTCAGGAGGAGGGCGCGCGGGTCGTGCTGGTCAACTCCAATCCGGCGACGATTATGACGGATCCGGAGATGGCCGACAAGGTATACATCGAGCCGATCGAGACCGAGCCCATCGCCGAGATCATCCGCAAGGAGGATCCGGACGGCGTCATCGCGGGGCTGGGTGGCCAGACCGGACTGAACGTCACCGCGGAGCTCGCCGAGGAAGGGGTGCTTGAGGCACACGACGTCGAGGTAATGGGCACGCCGCTGGACACCATCTACGCGACCGAGGACCGCGAGCAGTTCCGCGACCGGATGCAGAAGGTCAACGAGCCGGTGCCGGAGTCGGTCACGATCGAATCGATGGACGAAGTCGAAGACGCCGTCGAATCGGTCGGTGGGTTACCGGTCATTATGCGGACTACCTACACCCTGGGCGGGGCCGGATCGGGCGTCATCGACGATATGGACGAACTCAAGGAGGCCACTCGCAAAGGGCTGCGCCTCTCGCGGAACAACGAAGTGATGATCACCGAGTCCATCGACGGCTGGGTCGAACTCGAATACGAGGTGATGCGCGACGCCGACGACTCGACGATCATCATCTGCAATATGGAAAACATCGACCCGATGGGCATCCACACCGGCGAGTCGATCGTCGTCACGCCCAGCCAGGTCATCCCGGACAAAGGTCACCAAGAGATGCGCGACGCCGCGCTGAAGGTCATCCGGGAGCTCGGCATCGAGGGTGGCTGTAACATCCAGTTCGCCTGGCACGACGACGGCACACCCGGCGGGGAGTACCGCGTCGTCGAAGTCAACCCTCGGGTCTCTCGTTCGTCTGCACTGGCCTCGAAGGCGACGGGCTATCCGATCGCCCGCGTCACCGCCAAGGTCGCGATGGGCAAGCGCCTCCACGAGATCGAAAACGAGATCACCGGCGAGACGACCGCCGCCTTCGAGCCTGCGATCGACTACGTCGTCACGAAGGTGCCGCGCTGGCCCAAAGACAAGTTCCGCGACGTGGAGTTCGAACTCGGGCCGGCGATGAAATCGACCGGCGAGGCGATGGCTATCGGCCGGACGTTCCCCGAGAGCCTGCTGAAAGCCCTCCGGTCGAGCGAGTACGACCCCGCAGAGGACCTCGGAGAACTCGACGACGAGACGCTGGAGGTGGAATATCTCGAACGCCCGACCCCAGACCGCACCTACGCGATCTTCGAGGCGTTCCAGCGCGGCTACACCGTCGATGAGGTCGCGGCACTGACTGACATCAAAGAGTGGTATCTACAGCGCTACCAGGAGGTCGCCGAGGCCGCCGCGGACGCCGCCGCAGGCGACTTCTACACCGCCGGTCAGGCCGGCTTTACCGACCAAGAGATCACCGCTATCGCCGGCGGGGAGTTCAACGACACCCATCACTCCTGGCTGCCCGCAAACGTCGAAAGCGAGGACGACGAGGCAGAGGCGGCTGCCGATGGTGGGAGCGAGGCGGCGAAGTCGTCTCGTCAGGACGGCGGTACCACCGCCGTCCCCGACACCGTCACCGTCGAGACCGTCGAGGCCGAGACGACCGACCGGGACTTCAAGCTGGTCGACACCTGCGCCGGGGAGTTCGAGGCGACGACGCCGTACTACTACTCGACGCGTGACCCGATCTCGGGGATCGATCGGGACGAACTGCTGGTCGATCGTGACGTCGAGAGCGTCGTCGTGGTCGGCGGCGGCCCGATCCGCATCGGCCAGGGCGTGGAGTTCGACTACTGTTCGGTCCACGCCGTCCGCGCGCTGCGGGAGATGGGCATCGACGCCCACGTCGTCAACAACAATCCCGAAACTGTGTCGACGGACTATGACACCTCCGATGGCCTGTTCTTCGAGCCGGTGACCGCCGAGGAGGTCGCCGACGTCATCGAGGCCACCGACGCCGACGGCGTGATGGTCCAGTTTGGCGGCCAGACCTCCGTTGACATCGGCCACCCCCTCGAGCAGGAACTGCAGCGCCGGGATCTCGATTGTGAAATTCTGGGGACCAGCGTCGACGCGATGGACCTGGCGGAGGACCGCGACCGGTTTAACCGCCTGATGGACGATCTGGGCATCGCCCAGGCGGAGGGGGGCTCGGCAACGAGCGAAAAAGAAGCGCTAGAACTGGCCCGCGAAATCGGCTATCCCGTGCTCGTACGCCCCTCCTACGTGCTGGGCGGTCGCGCAATGGACGTCGTCTACAACGACGAGGACCTCAAAACGTACATCGAAGAGGCGGTTCGAGTGAGCCCGGACAAGCCGATCCTCGTTGATGACTTCCTGGCCGATGCCACCGAACTGGACGTCGACGCAGTCGCCGACGGCGAGGACGTGCTGATCGGCGGCGTGATGGAACACGTCGAGACCGCCGGCGTCCACTCCGGGGACTCGGCGTGTATGATCCCACCGCGCTCACCGGATATCAAGGAGGTTATGCCGCGCATCCGTGAGGTGACCGAACAGATCGCGGACGCCCTGGATACAGTGGGCCTGCTGAACGTCCAGCTGGCGGTCCGTGACGGAACAGTGTATGTCCTAGAAGCCAACCCGCGCTCGTCCCGTACTGTGCCGTTCATCTCAAAGAGCACGGGCGTTCCAATCGCCAAGATCGCCGCACAGGTGATGACCGGCACAACACTCGAAGAACTGGACATCCAAGAGCAGATCCCCGATCAGGTCTCGATCAAGGAGGTCGTGCTTCCGTTCGACCGTCTGCCCGGTTCGGATCCGCGTCTCGGCCCGGAGATGAAATCCACCGGCGAGGTTATGGGCACAGCCGGCAGTTTCGGAAAGGCCTATCAGAAGGCTCAAATGGCCGTCGGCAAGCCGATTCCCCTAGAGGGAACGGCGCTCGTCGATCTCCCGGTGATCGGGTTCGGCGAACACTTCGAGACGGTCGATCTCGAGGACTTCGAGGACATCGAGGCCGTCGTCGATGCGGTCCAAAACGGCGAAATCGATCTCGTACTCTCGCGCAATCGCGAGGTGCTAGAAGCCTGCGTTGAGGAGACCGTGACGTACTTCTCGACCATCGAGAGCGCCGAAGCTGTCCTGGAAGCGATCAACAGCGCCGACGAACCGCTGAACGTCCAGGCGATCGGCGACCGACCCACCGACCAGCGCCAGTGGGGCAAGTAAACCGCTTCGGCCTGCTCCGCCTGTAGAATGTTGGCTGTGATCGAACAGTCAGAGTTGTCAGACTGACACAGCGGCGGGACACGCACCGAGACACACTTAGTCGCTGGCGGACTGGCCCGCGACCAGTTCAGCGACTGCCCCGAGCC
>JBEQBN010000145.1:0-4539 GCA_041639775.1 Halapricum sp. | reverse complement strand
GAGCGTCAGTCGGACGGGACACTGTCGGCGGCGGTCACTCGGACCGTCCGTCGTCGGCCGTTTCGACGAGAATGTCCAGCGACACTTCCTGGTCGTTGGATTCGCCGAAGCCGGCGCTGAGCACGCGCGTCAGCGCGTCCTCGACGCTTTCGTCGAGTTCCTCGTACTCGTCGGGTTCGACCTCGACGACGAACCCGGTCGTGATGTTCGGAGCGGTCGGTAAAAAGAGGAGGTCACGACCGTCTGGAGCCTGCTGGCCGGTCTTGAACGCGGTCATCCGCATCCCGTTCCAGGTTTCGACTTTGACCGGGGCCTGGAGTTCGTCAGTACCCCCGACAGCCGTTTCGACGGCCATCTTCGAAGCGTTATAGATGACCCGCAGTCCCGGCAGCCGGTTCATCAGATCATCGATTCCGGCCTCGACCAACGTTCCCAGGGCAGTTCGCATAAGATAGCCGACTGCGAACACCAGCAACACGAAGACGACAATCGTCAGCGCGACCCGCAACGGTGCGAAGTCGATCCGGTTTGCCCCGACCGGGACCTGCTTGAGCCGGTCGTACAGCCAGGTCAGGACGAACACCGTCACCAGCAGTGGGGTGATGACGATCAGACCGCTCGCGAAATCACGCTTCCACGTTCCGGACATTATGTCGATTCAAGAGCCAGTTCGTAATGGTACTTCGGGATTGTCGTGGTGGGTCCGCGTGGCGGGGAGAACAGTAGGTTTATCAGGCGCACGGGGCCAAGTTCCAGCAAGATTACTTTCGAGATGACATCGAACAATCAACCGGAGGTGAACATCGGACTCGTCGGCCACGTCGACCACGGGAAGACGACCCTGGTCGAGGCCCTTTCAGGGGAGTGGACAGACCAGCACTCCGAGGAGATGAAACGCGGCATCTCCATCCGGCTGGGCTATGCCGACGCGACGTTCCGAAAGTGCCCCGAGTGCGACGACCAGTCGGCCTACACGGTCGAAGAGGAATGTGACGAACACGGCGTCGAGACCGAGCACCTGCGGACGGTCTCCTTTGTCGACGCGCCGGGCCACGAGACGCTGATGGCGACGATGCTGGCTGGTGCGGCCATTATGGACGGCGCAGTCCTGGTCATCTCAGCGACCGAAGACGTCCCCCAGGCCCAGACCGAAGAACACCTGATGGCCCTGGACATCATCGGGATTGATAACATCGTCATCGCCCAGAACAAGATCGACCTCGTAGACGGAGAACGAGCCCGCGAAAACTACCAGCAGATCCAGGAGTTCGTCGAAGGGACTGTCGCGGAAGGTGCGCCGATCGTCCCGATCAGCGCGCAGGCCGGCGCGAACGTCGATCTGCTGATCGAGACCGTCGAAGAGACGATACCGACACCGGAACGTGATCCGGATGCAGACCCGGAGATGCTGGTCGCCCGGAGCTTCGACATCAACCGACCGGGAACGACCTGGGACGCACTTCTGGGCGGCGTACTCGGTGGCAGCCTTTCGCAGGGGAAACTCGAACCCGACGACGAGATCGAACTCCGACCCGGTCGCGAGGTCGAGGAAGGTGGCCAAAGCGAGTGGGAGCCGGTCACGACGACGATCCGCTCGCTGCAAGCTGGTGGTGACACCGTTGAGGAGGCAACACCGGGTGGTCTACTCGGGATCGGGACCGGTCTCGATCCGTCGCTGACGAAAGGCGACGGCCTCGCCGGACAGATCGCCGGCCCACCCGGCACGCTCCCGCCGGTCCACCAGCAGTTCACGATGGACGTGCAACTGCTCGATCGGATCGTCGGCGAGAACACCGACGAGGTCGAGCCCATCTCGACGAACGAACCGCTTATGTTGACCGTCGGCACTGCCACGACCGTCGGCACCGTCACCAGCGCCCGCGACGAGGAGGCCGAGGTCGCGCTCAAGCGCCCGGTCTGTGCCCGAGCGGGCGACAAGATCGCGATCAACCGGCGTGTCGGCACCCGCTGGCGGCTGATCGGTATCGGAACCCTACGTGAATGACGGTCGTGCTCGACACTAACGCGCTGATGATGCCCGTTGAATGCGACATCCGTGTGTTCGACGAACTGCAACGACTGCTCGGCTCGGTCGACCCGGTCGTTCCTGAGCAGGTGCTGGCGGAACTCAAGTCGTTGGCCGACGGCGCAAGCGAGGAGGCAACGGCCGCGAGCGTCGGTCTCGATCTAGCCGATCGCTGTCGAGTCGTCGGGGCCGACCCGGACTACGCCGACGACGCGGTCCTGTCGGTCGCACAGCGTGACAGTGTCGAGTACACACTGACGAACGACAGACCACTCCAGAAGCGCCTGCTCGCGGCGGGCGTTCCGGTAATTAGTTTACGCGGCGAACACAAACTCGCTATCACTCACCCATAACCTATGTACAAACGTGTGCGACTCCGTGACACAGTCGAGGTGCCACCAGAACACCTCGCAGACGTGTCCCCAGAACTGGTCAAGAAGCTACTGCAAGACAAACTCGAAGGCCGTATGGACGAGGACGTCGGTTCGGTCGTCTCCGTGATCGAAGTCCACGACATCGGCGAGGGATCGGTGCTGCCCAACCAGCCCGGCGTCTACTACGAGGCTGATTTCGACGCGCTAACCTTCGATCCCCAGATGCAGGAAATCGTCGACGGCGAGGTCGTCGAAGTCGTCAACTTCGGCGCGTTCGTCGGGATCGGCCCCGTCGACGGCCTGCTGCACGTCTCACAGATCTCTGACGAATACCTGGCCTACGACGAGAGCGGACAGATGCTGGCCTCCCGAGACTCCAACCGAACGCTCGGGGTTGGCGACGCCGTTCGCGCCCGGATCGTCACAAAATCCATCGACGAGCGCAATCCACGGGACAGCAAGATCGGCCTCACCGCAAAGCAGGTCGGGCTTGGTAAACACGGCTGGCTTGAAGAAGAGCGGAAGGCCCGCGAGGCCCAGGCGGGTGAGAACTGATGGCCGACCGGTTGGTCTGTCGTGAGTGTCACCGCGTCCAGGACTCTTCGATCTCCGAAGAGGACGCCTGTCAGGCCTGTGGCTCGACCTCGCTGACCGAAGACTGGGCCGGCTACGTCATCATCGCCCATCCCGAGAACTCCGAGATTGCGAGCGAGATGGAAGTCACCGAACCCGGCCAATACGCGCTGAAGGTCCGCTAACGTGCCCGAGGAGCTACTCACGCTCCCGGAGGAGCTCCGGGGCGAGCTGAAAGAGCCGCTCGGTCCGATCTACACCGACACCGAGGGGCTGCTCGCGGCGGCTGGAGAGCCGGTCGTAGCGGTCGGGGACATCGTCACGTATCACTTGCTGGAAGCCAGTCACACGCCTGCGGTCGCACTGATCGACGAGCGGACGAAACGCGAGGCTGTCGACAGCGAGGTCACAAAAGTCGTCGTCGGCGACAACGGCGCGCCGACGTTCGACGAGCGGATCGCGGTCGCGAACCCGGCCGCGACGCTGACCGCCGAGTTGCTCTCGGCGCTCCGGGCAGCCGTGGCCAGCGACGCGACGACATTGCTCGTCGTCGACGGTGAAGAAGACCTGGCGGCTTTGCCGGCGATTTTGTCCGCTCCAGAGGGGGCAAGCGTCGTCTACGGCCAACCCGAGGAGGGGATGGTACTCGTGACCGCCGACGAACCGGCCCGCGATCGCGCTCGATCGTTGCTGGAACGGATGGACGGCGACCTGCCGGCTGTTCTAGACGCCGTCCGTCCGTGATTGCAGTATCGCCACGTGCCTGACGAGCGAGCGGTGCACGCGCCGTTGAAACGTCGACTCGACCGTCCAGCCGACCGACTCGGCAGCGTCGTCCCAGGGGCGGTCACCGACGACGACCGCGCGCGAGGCCACGCGGCGGGCTTGTGCGAGCGCGTCCGCGACAAGCGTTTCGAGGTCGCCTTCGATCTTCGACTGGCGACCGTACGGTGCGTCGAACACGACGGTATCGATGCTGTCGTCAGCGAGTGGAACGCGCCCCGCATCGCCGCGATACATATGCCACTGGCCGTCCAGCAGGGCACGGAGGTTCTCTCTGGTTCCGCGGACCATCTTTTGCTGGGCGTCCCCACCGATCGGCGTCGCCCCGACACGTCCGGCCTCCAGCAAGAGACCGCCGGTGCCACACATCGGGTCGAGAACCGTCGTTTCCGGGCCCGCACCGGCGAGGTTGACCAGCGCGCGGGCCAGCGCTGGGTCCATACTCCCCGGCTGGAAAAAAGGGCGGTCGGTCGGCTGGCGGTCGGCGAAGTCCCGATCGGTCTCGACGGCGAGCCAGCCCAGCGCGCAGAGACCATCATCGCCGGGTGCCACCGGGGCAATAGCTGTCGCGTCCTGGTCGGCATCGGTCGCACTTGCGTCGTCGACGCCGGCGAAGAGCGCCTGTAGTACGTGATCGGGGTCCTCAAGGTCGACCTCAAACCCGCGATCGACGAGTACCTGCCCGAGGCGGCGTTCGACGGCCTGGGTGTCGATCCCGGTCGTCGAGCGGACGTCCCGGGCGCGTACCGCAACCGTGCCCACACGGTCGATGCTGGCCGCCTC
>JBEQBN010000144.1:0-4552 GCA_041639775.1 Halapricum sp. | reverse complement strand
ACGTAGACGACGGCGGGATTCGAGTCGGTCTCGGCCGGTCGGTAGGTGTCCAGCCGGAGTGTCCTGTCTGCGAATTCGCGAAACGGTACGTCCCGTTCGACGATGACGCGTGAGGCCATATCTGTTCCGTTGAGTCCGTCCGAGAAGACGCTTTGGCTGACGCGGAATCGAATATTTATGACAAACAAGGACGTCACTACGGGATATGTCGACGTGGACGGAGCCGTTCGGGTTCACGAAAGAGGAGGGTGTGCTCGACCTTGACGCTGACACGGAAGTCGTCGTCTTAGTGTCGACCCTCGCGTTAGACCTCGTCACACTTCCGCTTGCGCTGCTCCGAGTTATCGGAGTCAGCGAGAGAGACTCAGAGTAGCTGTCACGACCCGTTTCTCACGGGGAGGGCGATTGAGAGAATCGGATTGATAGCAGCGCTACATACAGTGCTGCTGCCGCGCCGGTGAGAGCGGCGAGCAGGAGGAGCGCGCCGTCGAACTGACCCGCGTCCGCGAGCACCCCGACCATCGTGGATGCAAGCGAACTCACGACGAACAGACTCGTCCGGATCGCGCCCCAGGTCGTCCCCTCGACGTCCGCCGGGAGCAGGTCGATAATGAACGCGTTCGAGACTGGCGCGAACCCCATCCGGACGCCGTTTAACAGCATACTCGCCGCGACGAACAGTCGGTTCTCGAAGACGACCAGACCGACCAGCGGCAGGACGCTGATACCGGCAACCACGGCGAGGACACGAACCGGACGCGCTCGCTGGGCGAGAACCCCGGACAACCACTGTGAGAACGCGCCGACGACGAACAGACCGCCGAAAAGCACACCCGCGCTGGACTGAGTGAACCCTTTCTCGGTCACGAGGTAGGTGGTCGCCAGCGCGGTGAACCCCTGGTAGCCGAAATACATAACGATCGCCGCGAGGACTGCAAGTCCCGTCCGACGACAGCAGACCGCCCGAGCAGCGGCCCTGATGGCAGTCGGGACCGATGGCTGTTGGGCTTCGGTTTCGGATCCCGCCGCCGCGTGACTGGCCCCGTCGTCTCGCTCGTCGAGCCCGCGGGTGCTCCGGTAGACGAACAGCGCGGCAAGCAAGAATCCGGGGGCCGCCAGACCGAGCGTCCCACGCCATCCTAGCCCGTCGACGAGTACGGCGGCGAGCGCCGGGAGGACAGCAGCGCCAAGACTGCCGGCGGCCAGCGTCCGTCCGAGCGCCTGATCGGCCCGTCCGGAGAACACTCGCGTCAGTAGGGTCCCTCGAGGCGGACTGTAAAAACCGGTCGCAGCCCCGAACACTCCCATCGCGATCACGAACAGCAGAAACGTCGGTGTCAGCGAGAACACCAGCACACTGACGGCACTCGCGAGCAGACTCGCGACGAGCACGCGTCCCTCGCCGATCCGATCGGCGGTGATCCCGGCCGGAAACTGAACGATTCCGTAGGTCGCCCACAGCGCCGTGACCGCGAGCCCGGCCTGGGTCTCCGTCGCTGCGGGGAACGACGCCGCAATTGTCGGCAGAATGCCCTGTAAGACAAAGCGCAATCCGAGTGCGAAAAACCAGCCGACTGCGACGCTCACCAAGAGTGTGCTGTGGCTCCCCGATGCCAGCCCGAATCGACTGCGTCCCCAGCTTGAGTTCACCTATATTTCCACCCCTCTCAGTGACCTAGTTGAGTCTTCCGACTGCCGGCCACCGTGTTTCTCCTTCACAGTGACCAGCATTCGACAGTATCAACTCTTTTATCGCCGTACCGGCTTTGTCCGCATATGACCGACCAGGAGGGTATGTCCGAGGAAGAGACGGCCACGGAGCGCGACGGCGAGACGGAGTCGGCTGAGACCGACACCACCGAGGACGCACCTGAGGAGACAGACACAAGCGAGTCCACACAGACCGAACAGGAACCACCGGAAGATGATCTGGACGTCGCCGAGGAGTTGCTCGACCACGTCGAATCGAGCGACCCAGCCGAGATCGCCGACGAGATCGCGACGCTGCGGTTCGAGGTAGAGGCCCTCGAAGCGGAGCGTGACGACTACGAGGAGGAGGTCGAGTCACTGCAATCGCGTCTCAAGCGCAAGCAGGCGGACTTCGAGAACTACAAAAAGCGGATGCAAAAGCGCCGTGAACAGGAGAAAGCGCGTGCGACCGAGGATCTAGTCACGCGGTTGCTCGACGTCCGGGACAACCTGCAGCGCGCACTCGAACAGGACGAGGACACCGACATCCGGGACGGGGTCGAGACGACGCTGGGCCAGTTCGACCGCGTCCTCGAGGAGGAAAACGTCGAACCGATCGAACCCGAGCCCGGCGACGAGGTCGATCCCGAGCGCCACGAAGTGCTGGTCCGGATGGACAGCGACCAACCCGAGGGGACGATCGCGGAAGTCCATCGGCCGGGCTATGAGATGGCCGAGAAGGTTATCCGCACCGCCCAGGTCGCCGTCAGCGACAGCGACGAGTAAACTCTGCACGCCCTCTTCTCGCCAGGATATCCCGGTCTATATTGTGAGCCGGTAGCCCGAACGGCGGGCACTCGCAGCGAACGATATCCGGCCGAGTAGGCGGAACTCGCGGCTTTCGACCGCTGCCGTCTGCGGAGGACACCCGGGCTTAAGGTGACTCCCCGACTACAGAGGAGTATGCCACGCTTTCGGATCGGCAGCGCGTTCGGGATCCCGATTCAACTGGATCTCACCTTCTTGATCGTGTTGCCCCTTTTCGCCTGGCTCATCGGCGTCCAAATCGGCCAGACGGTCACCTTGCTGAACGATGTGTGGGGGGCCGGGTTGCCGGTCGGCCCGCTCGAAGCCGGCGCGACTCGGTGGGTGGTTGGGTTGGCGGCCGCGATAGGACTGTTCGTTGGTGTTGTGTTACACGAACTTGGTCACTCGCTAGTCGCGATTCGGTACGGCTATCCGATTTCCTCGATCACGCTATGGCTGTTCGGAGGCATCGCCCAACTCGACGAGATGCCCGAAGACTGGCGACACGAACTGGTCATTGCGCTTGCAGGCCCTATCGTGAGCATCACTATCGGCGTCCTCTCGTATGTCGGCTTTCTCCTGACTCCCAGTGGTAGTGGCGTTGTGCTCGCGTCTGGAAAGTTCCTACTGGGGTATCTGGCGCTGTTGAACGTCGCGCTGGCCCTGTTCAATATGTTGCCGGGCTTTCCGATGGACGGTGGCCGCGTCCTGCGAGCGCTGTTGGCCCGCAATCGCGGGTACGCCCGTGCCACCAAGATCGCCGCGGAGGTCGGTAAGGCGTTTGCGCTCCTGTTAGGGCTATTCGGTCTGTTTGGTCCCGGCAGCCTCTTTTTGGTCGCGATCGCCTTCTTCATCTACATCGGCGCCTCGGGCGAGGCCCAACAGACGATGATGAAGGCCGCCTTTGAGGGCTTTGAGGTCCGAGACATTATGACGACGGCCGATCGCGTGCAGACTGTCGAGGCCAAGACCAGCGTCGCCGCGTTGATCGAACGAATGTTTCGGGAACGGCACACGGGCTTTCCAGTCGTTCGCAATGGGGAAATTGTCGGGCTCGTAACGCTCGAAGACGCGCGTGCGGTCCGCGAGATCGAACGCGACGCCTATCGAGTCGAAGAAGTGATGACGACCGATCTAGAAACAGTTGAGCCGACTGCCAGCGCGATGGACGCGATGGAACGCCTCCAGCGGAACAATATCGGGCGATTGTTAGTCTACGATGACGGGGAGTTCGTTGGCCTGCTAACCCGGTCAGACCTGCTGACAGCACTGAACATCATCAAAGAAGGCGGACGTATCCGTCGCGAATCCGCAACAGGGGCCGCTAGCGAGCCACGCTTGCAGGACGACGAATCCAACACCCAAAATACGACGTTCGACCGAGAAGACTGACAACAGAAGCGTCTCCGATCAGGCCGAAAGGCCCCGCACGCCATCGGACTCCAGCAGTTCCTTATACCGGTTGCGGATCGTGACCTCGGAGATGTCCGCGACCTCGCTGACCTCGCTTTGCGTGACGCGCTCGTTGCTCAGCAGGGCCGCGGCGTAGATCGCGGCGGCCGCGAGGCCGACTGGACTCTTGCCGCTGAGCTGGCCCGCTTCGCGAGCCGCTTCAAGCAGTCGCCGGGCAGTCCGCTCGACCTCGTCAGTGAGATCGAGATCCGACACGAATCGAGGGACGTAACTCTCTGGCTCGGCCGGCTTGATCTCCAGGTCCAGCTCACGGACGATGTATCGGTAGGTCCGAGTCAATTCCATCTTCTCGACACGGGAGACGGTCGTCATCTCGTCGAGACTGCGGGGGACACTCGCCTGGCGGGCGGCAGCATACAGTGCGGCCGTCGCGACACCTTCGATCGACCGGCCGGGCAACAGGTCTTCCTGGAGCGCGCGCCGGTAGATGACGCTTGCAGTCTCCCGAACGTTCTCGGGTAGCCCAAGCGCAGAGGCCATCCGGTCGATCTCACCGAGGGCCTGCTTGAGATTTCGCTCTTTGGAGTCCCGGGTCCGGAATCGCTCGTTCCAGGTGCGTAGCCGCTGCATCTTCTCACGCTGG
>JBEQBN010000143.1:0-4579 GCA_041639775.1 Halapricum sp. | reverse complement strand
GCACCGTCGGGCGGCTACAAGAAGAGCGGAATCGGCCGCGCCAAGGGACAACAGGCCCTGGAGAACTACACACAGACGAAAAACGTCGTCGTCTCGATTGCCGACGAGTGATGGTTTTGGTTAACGCTCTTAGGGCGTGAAATATACCTTGGCCGTCCGAGAACCGTCGTCGTCACTAATCGAACCCGACCGAGTCGGTCCATCGTGAACGTTCTCAGGCTTTTTCCGGGTCGATGCGCCGGACGACTTCTTCGGGGGTGACTTCGATCTGATCGGTCGCCAGCGGGTGTGAGACGAACTCGATGAGATCGAATCGCTGTAACAGCTGGTGAGCGTTGTTCCGACTCATCTCGAGGTGTTCTTTCGCCTCGTGAACCGTACGCGATCGGTTGATCGCCATCGTGAGTTTCCCGACAGTCAGGTCCGACGAGACGCCCAGCCCGTCGGTGACGACGGTGTTCTCGTGCTCGTTTGCACTCGTCTTCGAGAGGAACTCCGCGAGCGGGCGGTCCGCGAGCGGCGAGTCCGTCACCGCCGTCGTGTCCTGGGATGACGATGGTCGGTCACCGATATCGGATCCCGACGACTCGGACGCGACGGTGGGGCTGTCGCCAGCCTGGATGTCTGTCTCGTCCGCCCGTGGCTGTCCGTCGCCGCGAGTAGCTGCTCCGTCCGTGCCAGTGTCACTCGCAGCCGTCGCCGCGGTCCCGGTCGCGGTGTCTGCTTCCGTCTCTTCGATACGGTCGTCCGTATCGGTGCTGTGACCTTCGCCGAGGATGGCATCCTGTCCCGTTCGGGGCGTGCTGTCGTCTGGGTCGTGGATATCGTACTTGATCGCGTGTCTGCGAACGGTTTCGGACGTCACGTCCACACCCAGTGCCGCGGTCATCTCCGGGAAGGTATCGCACTCCGCGTACGCGGTCGCCAGTGCGTCAGGGTCCTTGTACGCCGGCGTGCTGTCGGATCGATCCATCGAGTCCGGTTGATCGACCAACCCTGCCAGCGTGCTCGACGTGTCGTCGTCAGTCACTGCCACCGACACAGTGAGTTCGAGCGACACGCGCTGATCCTGTATGTCCGCATTCTCGGCTTCGATCGTGACGTCATCTCCGAGCGCCGATGCGGCCAAGAGGGGAACCGCTACAGTGAGTTCCGCCGTCACGTCGCCATCGGGGCCGATCTCTGGCTCATGGACTGCGACCGCGCGGACATCGGCGTCCGCCGCTTCGAGTCCGGCGAGCACAGCCGACAGTTCTTCGAAGGCGTTACTAACAGCCATATCCACCACCTGCGCACCCTAATACTATTGTTCCCTGTCTTCGGCCATATTTTCCTCAATCTGTTCTAGAAGTTCGCGAATTTTGGTGGAGATAGCCAAATAATCTGGCCGATAATACGATGTTTGCTATATTCAATGAGCGCTTGCCTGGCTCTCGTTCGCGACGGTCCACTCGGCAGGGTCGATTTCGCGGCCGTCGAACGCTTCGTACTCGGGGTACGCGGTGAACACGAGGTATTCCGCGCGGTCTCGCAGGTACTCGACGAGCGTGTGGAGGTTGGCGTCGTCGAGGCCGCCGACGCCGTCGACGAGCAACAGCGGAACCGACTCTCCCACGTCGAATGACTCCCGACCCGCGAGGGCGGCCACGAATCCGATCAGTTCGAGTTCACCCTCGCTCAGGGCGTCGAGACTCGCCTCGCGCCCGTCGCGTGCGACTACAATCTCGAAATCAGCCGTGAGCCGTGCCGTCTCGAAGCCGGTCTCGAACCGCGAGATGATCTCCTGCATCGTCTCGTCGAACGCCTCGCGGGCTTCGCGCCTGATCCGATCTTTCCGGTTTCTGAGCGTCTCGATCTCCGAAGTGAGATCGCCGCGCTCGGACCGTAGCGTGTCGAGCCTGTCGGCCCGTGCTTGGAGTTGTTCCAGTTCCGCCTGCGAATCGTCGAGTTCGGCCTCGCGGAACTTGATCTCACTCTCGACATCGGAGAGTTCCTCCATCGTCTCGTCGACGTCTTCCGAGAGTTCCTCGACTCGCGCGGTCGCTTCCCGCAGGCGCTCTTGGGCCGACTCGAGGCTCTCCGTCCGGTCCGCGAGCGTGTCTTCGAGGTCGACGATCTCGGCCTCCAGATCCGCCTGCCGGCGTTCCCGCTGCTGGATCCCCTCGCGTTTGCTCTCGAGGTCTTCAACTTCGGACTGGAGCGCTTCGGTCGCCGCTCTGCGTTCCGTGAGTTCGTCCCCGAGCGCGTTCAGTTGTGACTCGACGTCACTTCGGGTAGTGTCCTGTCCACAGATCCAGCAGGTGAGGTCGTCGGCCACGAGATCCCGTTGGACATCCGTGACGAGGTCGACCCGATTCTCGTCGAGGACCATCTCCGTCGCCGAGTACAGCGACTGGAGGATTTCCAAGTCGCGTTCGTGCTCGGACAGTCGATCCCGCGCGGCCGCCAATCGCTCCTCCACGTCGTCGTCGGGCACCTCCAGTTCGGCCAGTTCCTCGCGGCGCTCTTCGAGTCGCTCTTCCGTTCGCTCGATGCTCGACTGGAGTCGCTCGACCCGTTGTTCGGCTTCGTTACGCTCGGTCTGGGCCCGACTGAGCGCTCGTTGGGCTGATCCGTCGTCGCCGCCGTCGGCGTCCGCGTTCGCGATTCTTTCGCGTTTCTCGCGCAACTCTTCGATCTCATCTTCGAGTTTCCGGACTTTCCGCTGTACCGTCGGGAGTCGCTTGCTGGCTTCTTCGGCCTGTGAGAGTTCGGCGTCGACCTGCTCGCGTTCGCGTTTCAGATCGGCGATTTGTTCGTCGATGTTTTGGAAGTCGAGGGGGCGCAAGAGGATGTCTTCGAGGTTCTCACCACGTCGGACCGTCCGCCGGATGTCGTTTCGTTCGTCCAGACAGGCGAACAGGTCCGCGCGGATGACGTCGTACTCTGCGTCGAGATACGGCGTCCCATGACGGACGACGGTCCCGTTCTCCCGAACCAGGTTGACGGTAACCGCACGCTCCGGCGTCTGGATCTCGACACGTCCACTGTCCGCGCCTTCGGTCAGTTCCGTCGAGGTGCCCAGCCCCGTCTTGACTGCCTCGATAAAGCTCGATTTCCCCTGCCAGTTCGAGCCCCGGACGGCGTTGACGCCCGGGTCGATGGTCGCACTGCCCGCGAGGATGCCCGCGATCCGTTCGATGTCGATCGTCCAGGTCATCGTGCGTCCTGTGAGAGCGGCTGCGCGTGGTGTCTTTCACAGACGTACCCGCGTTCGAGCGCGACATCGAACGGAACCCGGGTCGGACAGGAGTCACAGCTCAGTTTGACCTGTACTTCGATATCCGCGCTGTCGCCGCCGGCGAGCCGGTCTTTCCGTTCGAGTGCGGAGAGCGACGACTCGACCTTGGATTCGGTTACCCCCATCGCTTTCCGGACGCTCTCTACCTCCCAGTCGGTGGTTGCCGTCTGCGCCTCTTTCTGCCCGTCGAGACAGTCCTGGAGGTGCGTTCGCATGGTCCCCCACGATACCAGCGATTCCCTGAGTCCGTCGGCGTCGATTCCGTCGGCGCGTAGACTCTCCGCCAGTTCTGCGGCGACCAGTTCGTCGTCACCCTGGAGGACTTCGTAGTCGCTGTCCACGGTCGCGCCGAGCGTGTCACGCCCGTGGTCGTCGTAGACCGACTTCAGCAGTCGTTTGTTGAACCACTCGGTGAGTGAACGGTAGCCGACCGCGGAGCGCTCGCCGGCACCCGTCCACCGCGCCAGAAGTCCCTCGTCGATAGTGTCGAAGACCGGATCGGCTGATGCGAGTCCGTAGGTCTCGATCACCCGATCGACTTTGCAGACGGAGTTCGAAGCCATCGTCTGGCTCAATCCATCGGCCGCTAATATAGCTTGTTACAGTCCGTGTACGGTGCGTCCCCGACCCGTCGCTCCCGCAGGTCCGAATCGGGTGTGAATTAACGGGCTAAGGGTGTAAATCGATACGTCGGAGGCGCACTCGCTCGCGGGTACGGCCGGACGGAACGAACCGCGCTGTCGCGTTTCTACCAGTCGCTGGCCAACTCGAGCCCACACTGGCGAGTTGGTGACAAGGCGTTGCCACACGGCTCCACGGATGTGTCGGCACCGTGGCGTCATCTGTGCGGGGTCCCAGCGATCTCGATGTCCTTGCGAGAAACCCTCAACGGAGACACCGTCGCGGACGAAGGCGCATCGAGAGCGTCACCACCGATCCCGGGCTGTCAGTTCGGCACTTGCATAGAAATACGCCGACACGCACACGATATGTCTTACTTTCTGACCCAAAGCTTGAAAATACCTTCCAGAGTATGTTGGCCTATGATAGACGTAGGAATATCGATTACCGACGCAGTGTCGATGGGCTGGCCCAGAACCGGGCCCGGATCGCTAATCGCTCCGATTCACGATCGAGACCGCCACAGCGCTTCGATAAGGGGTCGGTGACGGAGACACCAATGGAAGTCGATCTCACGCTGAACGGCGAGGCCGTAACGCTCACGACGGACCAGTCGGACACGTTACTCGACGCACTCCGAGCCGCCGGCTACACCGGGGCGAAACGCGGTTGCGGAAC
>JBEQBN010000142.1:0-4587 GCA_041639775.1 Halapricum sp. | reverse complement strand
AGAATGGTCACATAGCGGTCGAGACCAAGCCACTACCGCTACCGTCAAACGGGCGGGGCCATTACACGGATGCGATGGATATCCGGTTTCTTGGCGGGGCCGACGAAGTCGGTCGGAGTGCGATTCTGGTCAACGGCTCGCTATTGATAGATTACGGTATGCAGTCATCCACGCCACCGCAGTATCCGGTCGGGGACGTCGATCCCAATGCGGTCGTCGTCAGTCACGGCCACCTCGATCACGTCGGGGCGCTGCCCTCGCTGTTGAGCGGTGACGCGCGTCCGCCGATCCACTGGACGCCACCCACCCGAGAGCTCGCGCTGGCGCTCGCCCGGGACACGCTCAAACTCCACGGGAACACCCCGCAGTGTCCGTTCACCGAGACGGACGTTCAGCGACTCACGCAGGTCTCTGTGACCCACGGCTACCGGGAGTCCTTCGAGACTGGCGGTCACGAAGTGACCTTCTTCGATGCCGGTCACATCCCCGGGTCGGCGCACGTGCTCGTTGACGACGGCGAGACGCGATTGCTCTATACGGGTGATTTCCACACTGACGACCAGCGACTCGTCGCCGGCACGACCGCACGTCCCGAGGCCGACGTCGTCGTCTGTGAGAGCACCTACTCCGACGTCGAACACGAAGACAGAGAGACTGTCGAGAGGCGATTCGTCGAGAGTCTGCGGACGACGCTGTGGGAGGGTGGTACCGTCGTCGTGCCGGCGTTCGCGATCGGTCGAACCCAGGAGATGCTTCTGCTCTGTGAAGCCAACGACATCCCCTGTTACGTTGATGGAATGGGCACGGACGTGACCGAGATGCTCCGCCGATACCCCGCCTTCGTGCGAGAGCCGGACGCGCTGCAACGTGCGAAATCCCACGCCCGGATCGTCGACGGTCGCGACGGTCAGCGGCGACGGATCGCCGAACAGAACACTGTGATTGTCACGACCAGCGGGATGCTTTCGGGCGGGCCGGCGATGACGTATATCCCGGAGATCGCCGACCGTCCGACCAACAAGATCACCCTGACCGGCTACCAGGTCGAGGGCACGCCGGGCCGAGACCTGCTGGAGACTGGCAGCGCGGAGATCGACGGCCGCCGGATGCCCGTCGCCGCACAGGTCGAAGCCTACGATTTCTCGGCCCACGCCGATCGAGAGGGACTGTTGGACTTTCTTGAGGGGTATCGCGACGCCGAGATTCTCGTCAACCACGGCGATCGGTGTAGCGAGTTCGCGGCCGAACTCCGTGCGGACGGCTACGACGCGAGCGCCCCCTCGCTCGGTGAGACGGGGCGGACCCGTGAGTAGTCTCTCTAATGGTATTTCATCAAACCTACAATACAAGTGGCTGGAATCCTCACGACGACTATGAGCACGACACTACTCGCGGTCGGGCTGGCCGGCGGAGCGGCACAGATCGGCCTGACCGGCTGGGCGGCGGTCGACGGTAGCCGGCGCCCGTGGCCACCCGATCAAATATCGGGGCAGTTCGGCCTGTACTGGTTGCTCGTGATGGCTATGGCGGGCTCGTTCTTCGGACTGATTGGGACGACTGCGGGCAGTCTCTATCCCGTCGGGATCGTGTCTGTCGCTGGCGGCGGGGCGTTTCTGCTGGGTGCCGCGTTGAACGTATTGACCGCTGATGAGTTCGACGGCCCGGAAGAGATACTGGGGCTCGAGTGGCGCCATCACGCTTCGGGACCGTTTCAGTTCTCCCGGAATCCCGAGGTGCTTGGCCACATCGGTGCGGTCGCCGGTCTCGCCGTCGCGGCCGGTTCCTGGCAAGCGATGGTCGTCGCAGGAGCAATCATCGGCTGGTTCACGCTCAAACCGCTCGCCGAGGAGCCGGTGTTGGCGGACCGGTACGGCGAGCAGTACGAACGGTACCGGACACAGGTGAACCGATACGTCGATTGGACGGGGCTCTCCGGAGCGTTTGGCTCGTGTCAGAACGACTGTCCAGAGTGACTACTCGCCGTCGCGAGTATCCACGCCGGCGAGTTTGTAGGCGGGACAGCGACCCGTCGCACCGGTCGCGACCATTATGCCACCAGCGCCAGTTGCGACAGCACCTTTGACCGGGGATTTCGGGCCCATCAGGACGCCTGCACCGACGAGCGCCGACCCAGCTGCGATGCGAGCGGTACGATCCGTGCGACCGACATTGCGTTTCATCCACCAGCCATAACGACTGGAGCAAGTAATACATTGGGAACTGTACAAGACCGGAGGTGCTCGCGAAGTGATCCCCGTCGGCAGTCCGCCCGAGTTGTGGGCGGTCGAAACGGCCACGACCGTTGCAGCCTGTCTCGGCGTCACGGCCGGTCGACGGCCGTCCGCTTGTCCTGTACGCGTTCGACGAACGAAAGGAAATTGTCGAACAGCCGAGTCGCTTCCTGGGCGGACTGATAGTTCCGTTCGGTGATTCCCGCGAGGACTGCCTCGATGGTTTCGTCGTCGAGTTCGTCTTTGCCGGTCGTGACTGACCTGGCGGTCTGCATATCGTACTCCGGGTGAAACTGCACGCTGAAAACGCGGTCCTTCCGAAAACCGTGGATACCGTAATCATTCCGTGCGAACACTTCGGCACCGGGTGGAGCAGTCCTGACCCGGTCAGAGTGGGTAGTGAAAACTGTGAACTCCTCGCCGACGCCGTCGAGCAGGAGGTTGTCGTGGATCTGACAGACTGTGCGATACCCGATCTCGTACTCGCCCATCGGTTCGACCTGTCCACCTGTGACGTCCGCCAGCAACTGATGGCCATAACAGACACCCAGAAACGGCAGCCCCGCCTGCACGGCGTCGCCGACCCACTCTTTCAGCCGGCCGATCCACGGCTCATCCCAGTACACGGACGCTTTCGACCCTGTCACCACACAGCCGTCAAACGCGAAGCTATCGGGGAGTTCACCCGACGGAGCGTGGAACTCGACGAGATCCGCATCAAGCTCACGCTGGAAGTTCCGTCGCGTGTCAGCAGCCTCGTGTGCCGCATTCAGCAGGGCGATCTGTGGCCGTTGCATACTGGACGGATATAGCCGAATACGGAA
The DNA here is from genome assembly GCA_041639775.1 of Halapricum sp. GTDB lineage: Archaea > Halobacteriota > Halobacteria > Halobacteriales > Haloarculaceae > Halapricum. Next base: position 1,532 of record JBEQBN010000142.1, on the reverse strand, counting down.
ATATCCTCTCTTTAAATCATATGTAACCCGGAGTTAGAACGCATATACATAAGTATTGGCCGCAAATATTGCGTATCTCAATATCTTTTCATTCTCCCTCTGCGGATTTTCCCGTGAGTGAATACCAACCAAACTCGTGCCGGCCGACTGATCGGTCGGCATACGTGGACGACCGACCGAGAGCAATGAGCCAGACAGTCAGACGGTCCATTGAGGTCGAGTACTGGGTCACCGACGAAGCGGGGCAGCTCGTACCGCCCGGCGAACTCACAGCGGCCGCACAGGGAGTCGAGCGGGAGTTCGTCGAACCGCTGCTGGAGATCAAAACGCCACCGTGTGAGACAACGGAAGAGCTTCAAACGGAGCTGTTCGACCGTCTCGGAGCCGTCCTCGGACGCGCCGAGGAGCTTGGGAAGCGACTCGTGCCGCTCGCGACCCCGGTCAACGCCGGGGAGATTCAGGAGCTTCCCGAGGAACGGACCCGGATTCAAAACGAGGTCGTCGGCGACCAGTTTCGGTACGTGCGACACTGCGCGGGGACGCATATCCACTTCGAACAACAACCGGGACAGGTAATCGACCAGTTAAACGGCCTGATCGCGCTCGATCCGGCCCTGGCCCTGGTCAATTCCTCACCGTACTTTCAGGGGCAGCGCCTGGCAACTGGTGCCCGGTCGAAACTGTATCGCTGGATGGCCTACGAGGACCTGTCCAAGCAGGGGCGGCTATGGCGGTACCTCGAAGACGAAGCCGACTGGTCGCGCCGACTCGATCGCCGCTACCAGGAGTTCCTGGCTGCGGCGACAAAGGCGGGTGTCGACCGGCAGGCCGTGAGTGCCGATTTCGACCCCGAGAGCGCGGTCTGGACGCCGGTGCAGATCCGGAACGAATTCGGGACGGTCGAATGGCGCTCGCCTGACACAGCGCTCCCGAGTCACGTTCTGCAGTTGGCCGACGGGCTTGCCACTGTCGTCCAGCGACTTGTCCAGGCAGACGTCCGTATCGGTGGCAATCGCGGGGAAGTCACTGAGTCTACAGTCCTGTTGCCCGAATTTGACGCTGTCCTCGAATACGTCGAGGCCGCGATCCGGGACGGACTGCGGTCCAAGGCGGTGCGCTCGTATCTCGGCCGGATGGGTCTGGATGTCGCGTCCTACGAACCGACTGCAACCCGCATCGATGAGGATGGAGCTGTCGATCCGCACGCAGCCCGCCAGCTGCGACTGGAATACGCGGACCGACTTGAACGCGAAGTGCACCAGCGTTCGCCAGCGGTCGCAGATTGATCAGCCACATCCAAGTGGATCGGTTTGTCCGAGCACGGAACGCTACCGGCCGTCGGCTTGGACGGCCCGTCGTAGGGACCTTATATGGATCTAGTGTTCACATACTGTCTCCCAGCAGCTTAGGGTCAGATACAAATGCAACGATTGGGAAGAGAAAACCGTACTATGAGTTCGAACATAGAATCGAATTCCGACATTAGTGCAGAATCTTCAATTGAAGCTGACGAAAAGGCGGGTTCTTCAGCG
>JBEQBN010000141.1:0-4599 GCA_041639775.1 Halapricum sp. | reverse complement strand
GAATCTCGCTGTAGCGACCCCACGGTGGCTCCCAGGTTCGATCGACGCGATCAGTCGCCGTACCAGTCACCGTCGGGCTCGTCCCGAAGGTCGTCCCGTCGGCGAACTCCAGACCCAGCGGTGACTCCTCGATGACGGTCTCGCTGTCGCGTTCGACGCTGTAACGCAACTGGTCGCCGCCCGCCTTGAGTGTCACTGATAGCGACCCATCAGGGGCCTCGACCGTCCAGGAGTCCGGTGTCCGGCCCGTCCTCAACGGTTCTTCGTAGGTGATGTGCTGCCCGATGGCGTCGGTACTTGCCGCGGCGGGCTTCGGCAACTGCGATACCACCCCACTGGCGAGGAGTGCCCCAAGAAACGTGCGCCGACTCGGTCGCGGTTCCATTGCCCTCGTCTGCTTGTCCGTCACTAGTGAACGTTCCGATACGACAGCGACCGTCGGTTCCGGAAGCGAACTCGATGGTACACTACGCCGGGTCGCCACCGACGCGGATGGACAAACGACTTAGTGTGTGCCCACCTACACCAGGGTATGACGGACAAGCCACAGTCCGGCGAGATATTCGGCGTGCCGTACAACTTCGAGCGACCGAGCCTCAAGCGGCTGCTGTCGTCCTACTGGCAGCCCGGCGAAAGTATGCTCGTCGAGAAACCGTTCGGCGTCGGCTACACGCTGAACCTCGCGAACTGGCGGTCTTGGATCGTGCTGGCGACCGCTGGCGTCCTGCTCTATCAGGAAGCCGGCGGCGATGACGACTACGAGGAAGAGTCCGATGAGGAACCCGTCGAGGTCATCGTCGACTAATCAGATAGACTCTCGTACCGCTGGTTTTGCCCCGTCCGCCGATATATAAGTATCCGAAGAACGACGAAACAGACATATGCGCCGTCGAAGGTTCCTCACTGTGACGGGGGGTTCGCTCGCCGCTATCGCCGGTTGTGTCGGCGACGGTACCGGCGACGAGACATCGGACGAAACACAGACGGAGACGAGTACGCAGACCACCGCTGAACCCACGCCGACACCGGACGGTGCCGACCAGCCGGCGGACGTCGTTGCCGCCGGCGAGTTGCTCGTCGGGGATATGCACGCCGGCCGGTTCGAGGCGGCAGTCGAACGGTTCAGTCCGGATACTCAGTCTGCCATCTCAGCGGGACGGCTCGAAGAGATCTGGCTCGGCTACACTGCCGTCGGAGGCTCGTTCCAGGGCGTTGCTGACACGGAGGAAACCGTCCAGTCCGGGTACGACGCTGTCGACCTGTCTCTGGAATTCGACCGGGGGACCCACGTCCTGCGAGTGCTCGCCGACGATCAGGACGCGCCCGCAATTGTCGGTATCTTCGTCAACGACGAGTACAGCAGGCCCGAATACGTCGACCCGAGCGCGTTCCGGGCCGAGGAAGCGACTGTCGAAACTGACGACTGTCTTATGGACGGGGAAGTGACGATTCCCGCGGAGGGCGACAGCGTTCCCGGGATCGTGCTTGTCCACGGCAGTGATCCGAACGGCGCGGCGGATATGGATCTTACCACTGGCGGATCGAAACCGTTCAAAGACCTTGCAGAGGGACTCGCGAGTCGTGGGGTCGCCGTACTGCGGTACGACCGCCGGTCACACGCCTGTCCGAACTCGCTTGCTCCCGAGGAGTGGACGCTCGACAACATCACCGTCGACGACCCGCTGGTCGCGATCGAGCAACTCCGGGCGGTGCCGGCCGTCGATGGAGACCGGGTCGCCGTCGCCGGCCACAGTCTCGGCGGGATGGCCGCCCCGCGCATTGCCGAGCGCGACGGCGACCTCGCGGGAATCGCGATGCTTGCCGCCCCTGCGCGGAACTTCTATGAGATCTTCATCGAGCAGTTCGAGCACCTCGCGACGGTCGGCGAGTACGAATGGGACGCGATGGCCGTGCAGTACGAGCGCTGGGACGAGCGCATCGACCGGATCCGAGAGGGCGATTACAGCGACAGCGACATCGTCCTGGGGTATCCGGGCGCGCTCTGGAGCAGCGTCGACGCCTACGACCAGGTGTCGACGGCCAAAGCGATCGACACGCCGACGTTCGTCCTGCAGGGCGATCGAGACTATCAGGTGTCCCCGACGGCCGATTTCGAACGCTGGCAGGCGGAACTCGCCGACCGTCCCGACGCCTCGTTCGAACTGTACGGGGGACTCAATCACGTGTTCCAGTACGGTGAGGGGCCGTCGACGGCGACCGAATACACGCTTGCGAACCCCGTCGATCGGTCCGTCGCCGAAGACATCGCGTCGTGGGCGCGCAGCCTGTAGTCCGTTGGGCAAGCGAGGCGAGCGGCGCTCTAGAAGTCGCTCAGCTTCGCCTGCAGCCCGGCGACCAGTTCTGACTTGCGCCGAAGCGCACTCAGCGAGACTGGCAACTGCTCGGTCACGCCCGTGATGGCCGCCCGGAACGTCTCGCTTTCCCCGTGCTGGCCCCCGAAGGCGTTGCGGACGCCCTCCCTGACCTGCCAGACGCCGACCGGTGCCCAGTAGTCGTCGGTCACTTCCCGGAGGACGAGACACTTAGCTTGCCTGTCCCGATCGTGGAGGTGTTCGAGTACGCCCAGTCGGGAAGCGTAGTACGCGCCGGCAGTCTCCTCGACGTAGCCCGTCCGACCCTCGTAGCCCTCGTGGGCGCTGGCGAGGTAGTAGGCCTCGCCGGCGGGGTTCCAGACGCTGTCGGGGGCTTTCATTTCGACGAGTTCGAACTCCCACTGGCCGGGCGCCAGGACGATCCAGTAGCGGTTACCCATATACTCGTTGTAGTGCACCTCGGTCTCGCTGATGGTCGGGGCGTTCCGAATGCCGCCTCGCAGGTACTGCCCGACGGTGTCGTCGACGGCGGTGATCGACCACCGCGTGGGGACAAGCCGGCGGTCCCGGCCCCGACCCAGCGCGCCCGCCGAGAGGATCGTATTGATATCGTAGACGTCGAACCCCCGCCGGTAGAGATACGTCATCGCGCCCTCGGCCTGCCAGTCGTCGTCCTCCAGCGTCTTCTCGACCGGCCGGGGGACGTGTGGATTCTCGGCGAGGTCGGCCGACTCGGCGCTGGCTCGCGGGCCCGTCGGTGCGCCGACATCGTCTAGTGAGAGGTCGATGTCCGGTTCGCTGTCCAGACCGACCTCGACGTCGACAGGGTGGTCGGCGATGGCGACTTCCCGCTGGACGCCGACGAACCCGTCCCAGACGTCACGCACGTCGACGTTTGCCGACCGAGTCGAATTCAGCAGGCCGGTCCGACGCTGGAGAACCTCAGAGACACCCAGGCCCTGCTGGTACCACTCCCCGGAGGTGGCAAAGTCGGCGGCGTTGCCGTCCGTGACGGGTGAGAGCACGCCAGTCGAGACGTTGGGGTACGACGAGCGACCGACGAAGATCTCCGGAGCCGTCGCACCGAACAACGAATCCCCGGAGACGGCCTGCTCGAACTCCTGTTCGACCTCATCGAGGTAGTCGGTGATCTCGTAGGACTTCTGTTCAGCGAGGCGCCGCTTCTCGGCGGCCTCGTCGCGCTGGAAATCCTCGATGAAGTCGTCCAGTTGCATCTGTTGACGGTTTCGTTGCTGACGGGCAAGAATGTATCTGTCGCTGTCTGTGGCCGCGAGAACGGAGGAGCCCTAGCTGTGGATCCCCATCGCTTCGATCTGTTCTTGGTAGCGATTGCGGATCGTGACTTCAGTCACCTGCGCGACGTCGGCGACTTCGCGCTGGGTCTTCTTTTCGTTACAGAGCAGGGAGGCGGCGTAGATCGCGGCGGCGGCGTACCCGGTGGGCGATTTCCCCGAGAGTAGTCCCTGCTCGGCTGTCTCTTCGATTATTTCGTTGGCTTTCGTCTGGACCTCTTCGGAGAGGTCGAGTTCAGAACAGAAGCGAGGGACGTATTTCTTGGGGTCGACGGGCTCCATCTCTAGGGCGAGTTCCTGGGAGATATACCGATACGTGCGGCCGATCTCCTTGCGCTCGACCCGCGAGACCTCGGAAATCTCCTCGAGGCTCCGGGGGATCCCCTCCTTCCGGCAGGCGGCGTACAGCGCCGAGGTGGCGACCCCCTCGATCGAGCGCCCGCGGATGAGATCGTCGTCGAGTGCGCGCCGGTAGATGACCGAGGCGACCTCCCGGACGGAACGCGGGACACCGAGCGCCGAGGCCATCCGGTCGATCTCCGAGAGTGCGAACTGGAGGTTGCGCTCGCCGGCGTCTTTCGTCCGGATCCGCTCCTGCCACTTCCGGAGGCGATGCATCTGGCTGCGCTTCTTCGAGGAAATCGAGCGGCCGTAGGCGTCTTTGTCCTTCCAGTCGATGGTCGTCGTCAGGCCCTTGTCGTGCATCGTCTGGGTGGTCGGCGCACCCACACGGGATTTCTCCTGGCGCTCCTGGTGGTTGAACGCCCGCCACTCCGGACCCGGGTCGATGTTCCCCTCCTCGACGACGAGCCCGCAGTCGTCACAGACCAGTTCACCCCGATCGTCCTTGACGAGTTCCTCGGACCCACACTCCGGACACTCCTGAACGGCTTCCTCCTCCGCTTGTGTTTCCGTCTCGGACTCGCGCTCCCGCTGACGGGTAGACCGTGTCA
>JBEQBN010000140.1:0-4618 GCA_041639775.1 Halapricum sp. | reverse complement strand
CGGGCACTTCGAGACCGAGAAGTTCGTCGGCCAGAGCGACACCGACGGCAGCGACGGGATGACCCAGACCGAACAGCAGGAGACCCTCGATCGGTTCCGATCCGGTGAGTTCGAGGTACTGGTCTCAACCTCCGTCGCCGAGGAGGGCCTGGACGTCCCCGAGGTGGATCTCGTGCTGTTCTACGAGCCGGTGCCGACGGCGATCCGCTCGATCCAGCGCAAAGGTCGAACGGGTCGCCAGACCGAGGGGCGAGTCGTCGTCCTCATCGCCGAGGACACCCGCGACGAGGCCTATTTCTGGAAGGCCCGACAGGACGAAAAGCGGATGTACGAGGAACTGGAGGCGCTGAAATCGATGCAGGGGGAGATCGAGGCCGAACTCTCCCAGGCGAGCGTTTCGGAGTTCGAGACGGGAGCGGACGACCGCAGGGAGTCCGCTGAAAACGCGAGCGGTGGAAGCGCGAGCGGGGCGGACGACCGTAAGGAGTCGGCCGCCGAACGCGCAAGCAGCGATTCCGGGGACGCATCCCCTGACAGCGAAGCGTCCAGTGGCGACGGGCAGACCGGCGACGACTCGGAGGGGGAGGGCCAGACCGGACTGGACGCCTTCGCGGACCCGACCGAGAGCGGGGACGGCGCGAGCTCGGACACCGACGGTCCGGATCCCAGCGGGAGCAGTCCTGAGACCGACGCCGACCCGGAAGACACCGTCGCGGAAGCCGGGGCCGACACCGACGAGGAAAGCGTCGAGGTCGTCGTCGACCAGCGGGAACTGGATTCGACGATCGCCCGGGATCTCTCGAAGCGGGAGGGGATCGAGACGCGGCTGGAGACCCTGGAAGTCGGTGACTACGTCGTCTCCGATCGGGTCGTCGTCGAGCGCAAGACAGTCAGCGACTTTCTGGACACCCTGACCGGCGGCGACCGGTCGCTGTTCGAGCAGGTCAAAGACGCCGCCCGCTATTACGATCGCCCGGTCGTACTCATCGAGGGGTCGGGCCTGTACGGCGAGCGCAACGTCCACCCGAACGCGATCCGCGGGGCGCTGGCGTCACTCGCGGTCGATTTCGGTGCGAGCGTCGTCCGGACCGACGACGAGGACGACACAGCTGCAATGTTGGAGGTGCTCGCCACCCGCGAGCAGGAGGAATCCGACCGGACCGTCAGTGCGCACGGCGAGAAGGCGGCCAAGACGCTTGCCGAACAGCAGGAGTACGTCGTCGCCTCGATCGCCGACGTCGGGCCGGTGACCGCCCAGTCGCTGCTCTCGGCGTTCGGCAGCGTCGAGGAGGTCCTGACTGCCGACAAGGAGACACTGCAGGAGGCCGAAGGCGTCGGCGAGGTGACCGCCGAGCGGATCCGCGAGGTCGTCGCCAGCGAGTACGCACCCTGAATCGCCTGCTCGGTCGATCACCTCGGCCCAATACGACCGTTGCCGACCGATGACAGTAGGCTTTTGACCCCAGGACGCACAGTTCGGGGTATGTTTGGAGGAGGCGGCGGCGGCGGTCTGAACCCACGGAAAATGCAGCAGATGATGGAGCAGATGGGCATCGATATGGAGGACATCGATGCCGAGGAAGTGATCATTCGGACCGGCGAGGAGAAGCTGGTCTTCACAGACGCCGAGGTCCAGCTTATGGAAGCGCAGGGCCAGAAGACCTACCAGGTCGTCGGCGACCCCGAGTCCCAGCCGCTGGACGGCGGCGACAGCGCCGACGAGGCGAGCGCGGACGACGCTGGCGGGGCATTCGACGCCCAGGACGTCGAGATCGTCGCTCAACGTGGCGGCGTCAGCGAAGACGAGGCGCGTGAGGCCCTGGAAGCCAACGACGGCGACCTCGCGGCTGCAGTCGCTGATCTAGAGTGACCGCGACAGTTGCCCCGCGTGGCGGGCGCGACCGATACCGAACGGACGGACAGCGGTCACGATGACCGTCCTGCTCGTCAGAGAGGACCGGGAGTACCTCGTCGAGCCCGGCGAGCGCCTAGAGACCGATCTCGGCATCATCGAGGTGCCCGACGACCCCGCCGCGGGCGACGTCGTCGAGTCACATCTCGGAGAGACGTTTCGGGTGCAGACGCTTCGGGGCCCGGATCTCTTCGAGCATTTCGAGCGCACGGGCGCGCCGATGATGCCCCGCGACATCGGGCTGGTGATCGGGCACACTGGCGTCGCCGCGGATGACCGGGTGCTTGATGCCGGCACCGGAACGGGCGTGTTGGCGGCCTACCTCGGCCGAGTTGGGGCCGACGTGACGACCTACGAGCGCGACGCCGAGTTCGCCGAGGTCGCCCGAGAGAATATGGCGATGGCCGACGTGGCCGATCAAGTCGAAGTCAGGACGGGCGATCTGACCGACCACCTGGAGGAGCTCGCGGGCGAGGGCTTCGACGTGCTGACCCTCGACACGGAGGACGCCGCGGCGGTCGTCGAGCGTGCGCCGACGCTTTTGGTCCGGGGCGGCTTTCTCGCGGTGTACTCGCCGTTCGTCGAGTCAACCCGGGACGTCGTCGCGGCCGCTCGCGAGGTGGGACTGACGGAGATCGAGACGCTGGAGACGATCCAGCGGGAGATGGACTTCGACGATCGCGGGTCGCGGCCATCGACGGCCGGCGTCGGCCATACCGGCTATCTGACGTTCGCGCGACGGCCGTAGCTCTCGGGAAAACGCAGGTTCTGGACGATCCGATGGCCTGGATTAGCCAACTGTCCGGATCAATTCGAACAACTCCGAGCGGAAGCTATCGGGATCGGTGTCGAGATCGACCGCCAGCAGCGTGCCGAGATCGACCGCGGGGTAGGCGCCACCAGCAACGTAAAAGGTCCCGTCGTGACTCCAGACGCCGACCCAGCCCTCGATCGGCAGTTCCTCGGTCCTGTCGCTGCAGGCGATCGGATCACGACCACGGTAACCGGTCAGGCTCGCGCGCTCGCCCGTTCGGATCCGGAGTTCAGTGCGACGAGTCTGCTCAAGGTCGGTAAATCCGCGGTCGCGCAACCGGTCGACGAACCCTTCGCGGACGCGCGAACGGACGATTCGGGCGACCATCGACGGGATCGACCCCGGTGGCGACGGAGAGAGGCCGAGCCGTGTCGCGAAGAAAAAGCGCCAGGGCCGATCACACTCGGTCAGGTCGGCGACGCGCTCTCGTAGCCGTTCGTCACCGTAGACGACAGTATGGCCGTGGACGGTGACGACCGGCAGACGGGCGAGCACGCGCTGCTCGGATTCGATGCGGTCCCAGCCCTGCTCGCGGAGGCGCTCGACTGAAAGAGCGGGTTGGGGAACAGTCACGTCAGTGATCGTCCTCGCGCCATTTGTGTCCGCATTCGGTGCAGGTCAAAAACCGAGTTTCGGACTCATCGGCCGCGCGGATCTGCTTCATCTCCCAGAACGCGCGGTCGTTGCCACACTCCGGACAGTGAGCCTCCGTCGTCGGCCGCATATCTTCGGAACTGACCTCCGAGGTGTCGACGACCTCGCTCTTTTCCTGGCCCTGGGTCGTGACCGACTGTCGATCAGCCGCCTCGTCACGGGGTTTTTCGGCGCCGCAGTTCGAGCAGACCCACACGTCACCCTCCGTTTTCATCATCGATCCGCAGTCGTCGCAAAATTCCATATCGACGGGTTTGGCCGCTGATGAACTTAAGTACCGTGTTTCGGGTGTCACTTCGGTCAGACGTTCGAGTCCCAGTGTTCACACGGTTCCATATCGTCCATATAGCGGCTGTCGTGTCCACAATAGGGAACGATGCCGTCGTCAGTCCGGACGTAGCTGAAGTGCTCGCAGTTGCCACAGTACTGGTCGGGCTGTCCACGGACGGTGACCGAATCGAGAAAGGCATCGTCGTCGGCCGTCGCGGTTCCGGCGCCGTCGCTGGCAGGCTGGGTGGACTGTGTTCGGTTAGTCTGGGTCTCGACCTCGCCGTCGGGCGTCGACCCGAAAAAGCCGACTGCGCCGAGTCCCTGCTGTGGCGTCGATTCCTCGATCAGGCGGATGCGGCCCTCCTCTGTGACTTCCATACGGGCGGTCCCACCGGGGGTCTTGCGCGTCTCGAAGGTCGCGACCGCGAGGAACAGACACCAGACAGTCGTGAGCAGGCCGGCGACGTAGACGAGCGTCGTCACGAGGGTCAATCCGGGACTGGGGTCGGCCGCACCGAGCCACTGCTCGGGATAAGCGACGGTAAACAACGCGACACCGAACACGGCAACACTCGCACCGATGACTGCGGCGGCTCGGGTCGAGCGGCCGGCCGGGAGGACGACGAAGCCGCCGAGCAGTGCGGCAGGGGCGCCGATCCCAGCGAGGATCCCCGCGACCTCGCGGGACTCGAACGTGCCGAGTCTGAGCAGATCGCTCAAACCCGTCGTCGCGACGAGGATGCCGCCAACGACGAGCGCGGCCCCCACGGCAAACAGCGCGATACCGGCAGACAGCCGCTGTGAGTCCACAGCCGCAGCCCGGTCCTCGTATACGTCCGTGAGGCTGGTCATACGGCGCTGTAGACCGACCATCAACAAAACTACCCGTCAGACACGCGGCAGACACATACAAGGCAAGTGACGACAGTCCTCACGGGACCGAGGAGTGGGGGAGTCACCCATACCGA
>JBEQBN010000139.1:0-4652 GCA_041639775.1 Halapricum sp. | reverse complement strand
TCAAAACGTTCGACCACGACCCCGAAGCGACCTATCCGGACCGCGGAGCGTCCGTCGAAGCCTTTATGCTCGATTTTATGCTCGAGTTGGAGACGCTTGGACCGGTGGTCGAACTCAGCCCGGGCGAGACAACCAGCCACACCGAGCGGTGGCATCTCTTCGACGGCGTATCACAACCGGACGACGGTGCCGACGCTGCGACACTCACACCGGAGTGAGAGACCAGCGGATCGTATGTCAGCCGTCGGTTTCGACTCGAACAGTGAGGACAGGCACTGACGACGTTCGAACGACGCGTTCGGCGACACTCCCCAACAACAACCGGTCAATCCCGCCCCGACCGTGTGTCCCCATCACGATCAGGTCGATGTCTTGGTCCTCGGCATACTGCACGATCCGCCGACTCGGCGATCCTTCGACGATTTTGCGTTCGATATCGATGTCACCGATATGCTCGGCAACTGCTTCGAGCGCGGTCGTTCCTTCCTCCTCGAGCAGCGACGAGATGGTCTCCCAAGAGGTCTCCATCGGGAGGCTGTTGAGTGAGGCCGTATCGAGAGCATACAGTGCGTGCAGCGTCGCGTCGTGATGATCAGCCAGTGACACCGCGTGCTCGATAACTGCGCCCATCTCCTCGGAACCATCAGTCGGGAGGAGTATCTGATCGTACATAATAGACCATTCGTTTCGGCAGCGCCATAACTGTACCCGCCGGTAGCGGTTGGAAACACACGAGTGACGCAAGTACGCCCAACGAACACAGGGGCCCGCAACTCCTCGAGGCTAGTGAAGTAGAACGCTGACGATGTCCCCACCACAGGCCGGACACGATTCGTGTGCACGCGCGAATGCGCGCCCGCAGTCGTCACACTCGTATACACGTAACTCGCCGTCGTCGGTCTCTGTCCGGTAGATCGCCCGGCTGACCGCTTGTCCAAGCGTCATAGTTCGTTATTCTATACCTACACTTTCTGTGGACATATTACTTTCCGAGAGATGATATACATATCACAGCTGTTGTTAAAGACACTATCGTGGTATCAATCAAGTGGACACGTATACGTGGGACAGACCCAATCGAAAGACTCAGTCGAGATAGTATTGTGGTTGAGGGCATACAGAATCGACAACGACCTTTTTTGTGGTCGCCAGTCGAATATCCGATGATGAATCTCGACAACGAGGCCGAGGAACTCGCCTCCACCCTCGGCGTAGACAAAACGGAGGTCAAGCGCGATCTGGAGAACCTGGTGTCCTACAGCGTCCCGCTGGAGGAGGCCAAACAGAGTCTCCGACGGAAGTACGGCGACGGGGATGACGGCACCGGTCCCGAGCCGGAAAGCAAGGATCTGGCCGAGATCACACCGGAGGATTCGAACGTCACCGTCACCGGACGAGTCCTCTCGGTCGGCAAGCGGTCGATCCGGTATCAGGGTGCCGATCACACGATCTTCGAGGGCGAGATCGCCGACGAGACGGGAAAACTGTCCTATACCGCGTGGGAGGATTTCGATCTCGAACCCGGAGAGACGATCCAGGCAGGCAACGCCGGCGTCCGCGAGTGGGAGGACAGCGCCGAGTTGAACCTCGGCGAATCGACCAGCGTCGAGAAGCTCGAGGAGACGCTCCAGGTTCCCTACGAGATCGGCGGCGACGCGGCGTTGATTGATCTCGAACCCGGCGATCGCGGCGTGAACGCCGAAGTGACCGTCCTCGAATGCGACCGGAAGGTGATCGACGGCCGTGACGGCGAGACCGAGATTCTCAGCGGCGTGCTCGCGGACGACACGGCACGGCTGCCCTTCACGGACTGGGACCCCCATTCGGAGATCGAGACCGGCGAGTCGGTTCGAATCGAAAACACCTACGTGCGGGAGTTCCGGGGCGCACCGTCGGTCAACGTCTCGGAGTTCTCGACGGTCGAGACGCTCGATCGGACGGTCGAAGCGACCGAGTCGGCGCCGCGGTTGTCGATCCGGGACGCGCTCGAATCCGGCGGGATGTTCGACGTCGAGGTCGTCGCGGACGCGATCGCCGTCCGTGACGGCTCGGGGCTGATCGAGCGGTGTCCGGAGTGTGGCCGGATCGTCCAGAACGGCCAGTGTCGAACTCACGGACAGGTCGAGCCCGTCGAGGACCTCCGGACGAAAGCGATCCTCGACGACGGTACCGGCACTGTCACGGCGATCCTCGACGACGAACTCACCGCCGAGATCTACGGCGGTGACGTCAATGACGCTCGCGAACACGCGCGTGACGCGATGGACAAGGAAGTCGTCGCGGACGCGATCCGCGAGGCGATCGTCGGACGGTCGTTCCGGGTTCGCGGCACGTTGAGCATCGACGAATACGGCGCGAACCTGAACGCGACGGACTTCGCGGCGATCACCGACGATCCGGCCGATCGTGCCGCGGCCCTGCTCTCGGAGGTGGACGTATGAGTGCCGACGAGGAGACCGTCAACCGTCGCGAGACCGCATTCCGGCTGTTCGCGACCGAGTTCGAGGACAGCGACGTCTCATACACCGAGAGCGACGAGGAGCGCGCCCCGAACTACGTGATCACGCCGACAGGTGCGCGGGTCAACCGGCTGTTCGTCGTCGGCGTCCTGACGGAGGTACAGCAGGTGAGCGACGACGTACTGCGCGCGCGAGTCGTCGACCCGACCGGCGCCTTTGTCGTCTACGCCGGGCAGTACCAGCCCGACGAACAGGCGTTTCTCGAACGGACCGAGCCGCCGGCGTTCGTCGCCGTCGCCGGGAAGGCACGCACCTTCCAGCCGGAGGACAGCGACGTGGTCTACACGTCGATCCGACCCGAGAGCATCAACGAGGTCGACGCCGAGACCCGCGATCGGTGGACGGTCCGGACGGCCGAACGGACCCTCGATCGGATCGGGACGATGGCCGCCGCGCTGGAGAGCGACGGCGGTGAGAGACTACAGGAGCGGCTGGCCGACCAGGGCGTCCCCGACGGACTGGCGGCGGGGATACCGCTGGCGATCGAACACTACGGGACGAGCGGGCAGTACCTGAACGCGCTGCGAGAGACGGCGCTGGACGCGCTCCGGGTAGTCGCCGGCGAGCGCGAGGAGGTCACAGACCGATCAGTCGCACCCGGCGCGAGCGGCGAGGTCGATCTGTCGGATCTCGCGAACATCGAACTGTCCACGCCGGAGCCGGACGAGCCGGCGGCACAGCCGGACGCGGCGACGGCCGACTCCCGGGCCGGAACGGCCACGGGGTCGGAGCCGGCTGGAACGTCCGACTCGGAGCCGAGCGGGATCGGGACCGAATCGACAGACGAGGCCGAATCAGTGGCTGACACCGGCGGCCAGACGGACACGACGGTCGAGGAGTCCACAGCGACAGCCGAAGACACCACATCGAGCGAAGAGACGACCGCGCCGGCCGGGGAAGCCGCCACGCCGGACGGCGTCACGAGGGAGTCGAGTGCGGACGCCGAAAGCGAGATGGCGGACACCGAAAGCGAGACGGCGGACACCGGAGGCGACGAGCTCGGGGACTTTGATCCCGAGGAGTTCGACCTCGACGAGGAGACCCGAGAGGAAGTGCAATCGGAGTACGGCACGGAGTTCCAGAGCGGGACGGAGGTCGACGAGCCGGGCGAAGCAGGTATTGACACCCCAGAACCCGAGGAGCCAGCCGTCGAGTCGGACACCGTAACGGAACCCGGGGAGAGTGAGTCCGCAACGGAAACCGTAGCGAGCGAACCCGAGACAGAAACGGCAGACCCAGAGGAAGCACCCGGAAGCGAACCCACGACCGAGGGAGGCGAAATCGAGTCCCCGGACGAAAGCGAGGCGGTCGACCTGGAGGACGCAGTGATGGACGCGATGACGGAGCTGGACGACGGCAACGGCGCGGACCGCGAACAGGTGATCGCCGCCGTCGTTGAGCAGGGGGCCGATCCGGGCGCCGTCGAGGACGCCGTCCAGGACGCGCTGATGGACGGTCGGTGTTACGAACCCGACGACGAGACGCTCAAACCGATCTGATGGGCGTCGAACCGATCCCCGACGCGCCCGCCGCGGTCGCCGACACCGGTCCGGAGCGCGCGCTCGTCGTCGCGGACTACCACGCCGGTCTGGAGGCACAGCTCCGTCGGGAGGGTGTCGAACTCGACCCCGCCAACGAGCAGCGCCGCGTTCGGCTCCTGTCGCTGCTTGCCGAGACTGGCCCGGACCGACTCGTCCTGCTGGGCGATCTCGCGACCACGATCGGCGAACCCACGGGCGAGGAGCGCAACGAAATCGAGACGCTTCTGGAGGCCGTCGACGTGCCGGTCACGATCGTCAAGGGCAACCACGACGGCGAGATCGAGTCGGTCGTCGAAGACATCGACGGTGTCACCGTCACCGACAGCGAGGGGACGCGACTCGGCTCGGTCGGGTTCGCCCACGGTCACACCTGGCCCGGGCCGGCCGTACTCGAAGCCGAGGTCGTCTGCGTCGCCCACGAACATCCGGTCGTCCGACTGGAAGACGAGGTCGGCGGCGCTCGCACAGAGCGAGTCTGGCTCCGGGGGAGGATCGAACCGAAGCCGTTCCGCGAGCAGTACGGCGATCAGCTGGGCGAGATATCGGCGGAGCTGGTCGTCTGCCCCGCGTTCAACGATCGCTCTGGCGGGAC
>JBEQBN010000138.1:0-4668 GCA_041639775.1 Halapricum sp. | reverse complement strand
GAACGCGGTCAGGTCTTCGGGGGTCTCCAGGGGCCGGTCTGGATCGAACCGCTCGCGGAACAGCTCGGCGATCGACGCCCGGGACTTGTGGATCGCGGGCGCGACGATGTGGCTGGGTTCCTCTTCGGCCAGCTGGAGCACCCACTCCCCGAGGTCGGTCTCGACGACCTCTGCCCCCGCAGATTCGAGGTGTTCGTTGACCTCGATCTCCTCGCTGGTCATCGACTTGCTCTTGACGACCGTCTCGCCCGAGGCCACCAGCGACTGGATGTACTCGTTGGCGTCGGCCTCGTCCTCGGCGAGATAGACCGTCCCGCCGTTTTCCTCGACGGTCTCGGTGAGCTGATCGATCAACTCGGGAAGCCGCTCGATCGCTTCTTCTTTGATCTGGCGAGCCTCGTCTTTCAGCCCCTGGTAGTCCTCCAGGCCGGCGACCGAGTCGTATCGGCCCTGGTTGAACCCCTTGGTGTTCTCCTGGATCGCCTCGCCTTCGGCGGCCATCGTCTCGCGGATCTGTGCGGCCTTCGCGCGCTTGGATTGCTTGCTCATTCGACGATCACCACGTGGACGTCACCGGGGCCGTGGACGCCTTCGACGAGGGCGCCCATATCTGCGGTCGCGCTGGGGCCGGTCGCGACGATCGCGTTCCCGCTCCCCTCGCGCAGACGCGGCCCGAGTTCGGCGAGCGCGTCGGTCATCGAATCGACGATGTCCGATTCGCGGACGACAGCGACGTGCGTGTCCGCGTAGAGACTGACGAGTTCGGCTTCGGGTGGCGTCGACTCGATCAGGACGCTCCCGTAGTCAGCAATCCCGAGCGTGCCGGCCGTGACGCCGCTCGCGGCCGCTTTGACGCTCTCTGGATCGTCTGCCCGTGTGATCGCGCTCGGTAACGAAATCCCTTCGAACGGGAGCGGGGCACCGACGATCGGTTCGGGAAACGCCGCGAGCGTCTCGGACAACGCCTCGGCGGTCGTTGTGCGCCAGCCGACGTCTAGTTCATCGAGCGCTGTCGTGAAGCGCTCGGACGTCGAATCGCTAGCAGTGGTTGCCATTGGGCGCGGTTTCGAGCCGGCGTGTAAATGGCATTCGAAAACGGTAATCGATGTGGGTGTTTTCGGTCCGGATACCGAACGTTGTAGTCCCCCGTGACGTAGTACCGATATGGTCAACGCCGCCCCGTTCGAGGAACACACTGACCGATACGAGGCGTGGTTCGACGAATACGAGGACGTCTACCGCTCGGAACTGGACGCGCTGGACCGTCTCGTCCGGGGCGGCGGCGGTCTTGCGATCGGCGTCGGCAGCGGACGGTTCGCGGGACCTCTCGGGATCGAGGTCGGCGTCGATCCGTCGGGCGCGATGCTCGAACTGGCCCGCGACCGCGGGATCGAGACAGTCAACGGCGTCGCCGAGCGACTCCCCTTCGAGGACGGAGCCTTCGATACCGCGCTGCTCGTCACGTCAATCTGCTTCGTCGACGACATCCCGGCGACGCTGGCGGAGGCCGCGCGCGTCCTCGACTCAGACGGCGCGCTCGTGCTCGGGTACATCGACAGGGAGAGCCCTGTCGGACAGATCTATCAGGAACACAAAGACCGCAACCCCTTCTATCGGGACGCGACGTTCGTCTCGACGGACGAACTCGTGGCGACACTCGAAGACACCGGATTCGTCGACTTCGAGTTCGTGCAGACGATCTACCAATGGATTGACGATATCGACGGACGCGAGCCAGTCGAGCCCGGACACGGCGACGGCTCGTTCGTCGGGGTCAGGGCGACCCGGTAGCGGCCAGCTGCGGCGTACGTTTTATGCCATACCACCGGCAATAGGGGCATATGGTTCAGTGTGAGATGTGCGGGAAGGAGACGAGCTCACCGAACACCGTCAAGATCGAGGGAGCGGAACTGCAGGTCTGTGACGAGTGTGCCGAGTTCGGGACCGAAGTGAAGACCCAAGAGCAGTCAACCACAAGCACAAAATACTCCACGGGATCGTCGGGGTCGAGTAGTTCAAGTAGTGCAAGCGGTGGTTCGTCTGGCTCCGGCGGGTCGGCCGGTTCTGGCGGCTCTAGTGGTGGACGACGGCGCGATATGTTCGACGAGATGGACGAGGTCGTCCAGGACTACGACGAGCGGATCCGTTCGGCCCGCGAATCCGCGGGTCTCAGCCAGGAAGACCTGGCCAAAGAGCTCAACGAGAAAGCCAGTCTGATCCGAAAACTCGAACACGGCGAGACCCTGCCCAGCGACGACGTCCAACGCAAACTCGAACGGGAATTCGGGATCGACCTATCAGAAGGAGCGTCTCCCGACGAGGACACCGACTGGGAGGGCGGCTCCGCGACGGGCGAATACACGCTTGGAGACGTCGTCGAGCGCAAGGACTGACGGCGAGCGGTACGACGGACCGCCGTCGGAGGTGACGCCGGTCGAGGTAGTCACTGTTTGCTGATGAGGTCCTCTTCGGAGAGATCCTCCGAAAGGTCATCCAGGGTCTGTTCGAGTCGGGTGATTTCCGCCTCAAGGTCGGCGTATCGCTCGCTCTCGTGCAGTTCCGACTCGGGCTTTTCGACCTGGAGGACGTTGCGCTTGAGTTTCTTCGATGTCAGTTCTTGCAGTCGTTCGCTGTACTCGGTGATCGTCAGTAGCCGATCGACAACGTCAAGCAGCGCGTTCTGGCTGACGGGCTTGACCAGGTAGTCGTCGACGCCGAGGTCGATGATGTCGAAGTCGGGATCGACGGCAGTCACCATCGCGATTCGACACTCGTAGCCACCCTCTTCGATCGCAGCAAGCACTTCATTGCCGGAGACGACTGGCATCCGTCGATCCAGCAAGACGACATCGAGGTCGTCAGCAAGCATTTCGATAGCTTCCCGCCCACTGTAGGCAGTTCTAACCTCGTAGCGTTCGCTCAGATACTCCGTGTACAGATCTGCGAGATGTTGTTCGTCCTCAACGACGAGTACCGTCCCTCGATCTGCAGGCGAAGTGCTCACGGGTTCACCGTCCCGACATTGGTGTGGCCCCGTTCTTAACCTTTCCTTCGCAATCGGAGAGAAAACTCGAAATCTATTTTCCGGTGGGCTGAGAACCCCTATTCGGAATGTTCGTTCTTGTCAATCTGAAGACGTATCCGTGCGATCCGATCGAGGTGGCCCAAGCCGCCGCCGACGTCGCTGACGACAGTGGCGTCCGGGTCGGTGTCGCACCCCAGGACGCGGATCTCGAAGCCGTCGCGGAGACCGGTGTCGAGACCTGGGCACAGCACGTAGACCCCATCGATTACGGGAGCAACACCGGCCACACGCTCGCCGAGACGGTCGCCGAGGCCGGCGCGGACGGCACGCTGATCAACCACTCCGAGAACCGCCTGAAACTGGCTGACATCGACGGGTCAGTGCAGGCCGCCGAACGCGCCGGACTGGAGACGATCGTCTGTGCGAACAACCCCGAGCAGATCGGTGCCGTGACGGCACTCGGTCCCGACGCGGTCGCCGTCGAACCGCCGGAGCTGATCGGCGGAGACGTCTCGGTCGCGACAGCTGACCCCGACATCGTCACCGACGCAGTCGATGCGGCCGCCAACGTCGACGAGGACGTTGACGTGTTCTGTGGGGCCGGCATCTCCAGCGGTGACGACGTCGACGCCGCCGGAGACCTGGGTGCCAGCGGCGTCCTGCTGGCCAGCGGCGTTGCCAAGGCTGATGACCCTCGCGCCGTTCTCGAAGACCTCGTCGATCCGCTGGTCTGATCGGTCGAACGTTCTCCGTTTTTTCACGAGTTGAGCAGCAGGCGATAGAGTTAAGTATGTGTGGTACTCACACACATATGGAACCTCGTTCCGTGGGGTTCCCGACGGGAACCACCGTCGTGAACGTCCGGAATTGGCATCGCCGACGAACCGCGCGGTCCCGGCGTGGACTGGCCACCCCACTGCCGGGGTTCTCCGAACTGCCTGATACGAACTGGCGAGCGGTCCCGCCAGCGCAACTGTAACAACGTTCGAGCCGTAGTTCCGTGTATGCCCGGACGCGGCCGCCTCCCGGGGACCGACCGACGCCCCGAGCAGGTGGTCTGTCACGTCGATATGGATTGCTTTTATGCCGCCTGTGAGCGACTGCGCAAGCCCGAACTCCGAGGCGAACCACTCGTAGTCGGGATGGGCTACGAAGCCGGTGCGGACAACGGCGCGGTCGCCACGGCGAGTTACGAGGCCCGCGAGTTCGGTGTCGAGAGCGCGATGGCAATCTCGGAGGCGCTGGAGTTGCTCCCGCGTCGTGAGGGGGACGGCGCGGACACCGACGGCTCCGAGACGACGGGCTATTACCGGCCAGTCGATATGGGTTACTACGAATCGGTCGCCGAGGACGTCAAGGCGATCTTACACGACAGCGCGGATGTCGTCCGGGAAGTCAGCATCGACGAGGCGTATCTGGACGTGACCGACCGCACCGACTGGGGCAGCGTCGAGCGGTTCGCGCGCGATCTGAAACGTCGTATCAAGACCGACGTGGGCGTCGTCGCCAGCGTCGGCGTCGCGCCGACAATGAGCGCCGCCAAGATCGCCAGCGACGCCGACAAGCCCGACGGCCTGGTCGTTATCCAGCCTGGCGACGTCCGAGACTTCCTGGGGCCGATGGACGTCGAGGCCGTCCACAAC
>JBEQBN010000137.1:0-4679 GCA_041639775.1 Halapricum sp. | reverse complement strand
GTCAGCTGGAACGTACAGCCGCGGTGAGGGAGTGAACCCCTCGAACGCGCTCATACTTTCGGAGTCTTCCAGGATGCCCGTCACGGTGACGTCGATCTGTACCCCCTGGTAGATACCCAAGGTCAGCGTATCGCCGACGGAGACGTTCCCGTCGAACAGGCCGGCCATCGCCGGGTTGATCACCGCCTGTGTCTCTCCACGCTGGAATCGCTCTCCATCCGCAAAGTCTTCGGCATCGAAATAGCCTGGCCCAGTCCCGATGAATCCGCCGTCTCGGGGGACAGTGTCACCGGCGTATGTGACCGACTGTCCGGGGACGCGGGTGTAGACGTAGGCATCGTCCACTCCGGAGCGATTCGCGACCTCGTTTGCGTCACGCTGGGTGAACACCGGCTGTGCGCCAGCCAGCGGTCCCTGCCCGCTGTCTTCGGGTGAGGCCGCCCAGACGTAGACGTTCTGCTGATCGTCGGGGCTGATATCGCCGACGATCTCGTCCTGGAGTCCGGTGCCGAGCGTGACAAAGGTGATGACAGCGGCGATCCCGATGATCACTCCGAGGGTCGTCAACGTCGATCGGAGTTTGTGCCCCCGGATCGATCGCCAGGAGATCCGAAGACTCTCAAGCAGGTTCATCGGCCGACCCCCGATAGCTCCTCGATGCGCTCGATCTCGCCGTCCAGCAGGTGGACGATCCGCTCGGCATGTTCGGCGATCGGCCGCTCGTGTGTGACCATCAGGATTGTGTTCCCCTGCTCGTAGAGGTCTTCGAACAGCCCCATAATCTGTTCGCCGGTCTCGGTATCGAGGTTGCCAGTCGGTTCGTCGGCCAACAGCAGCGCCGGATCGTTCACCAGCGCACGGGCGATAGCGACTCGCTGGCGCTGACCACCGGAGAGTTCGTTCGGCTGATGATCGAGACGATCACCCAACCCGACCGAATCAAGCGCTTCGGCCGCTCGCTGGCGGCGTTTGCTCCGGTCAACCCCGCGAAAGACCATCGGAAGGGCGACGTTCTCTCGGGCAGTCAGCCGCGGCATAAGGTTGAACGTCTGGAAGACAAACCCGATATCTTCACCGCGGATGCGCGTCCGCTCGCGGTCGCTGACAGCTGTCACGTCCTGGTCGT
Source organism: Halapricum sp. (assembly GCA_041639775.1). Lineage (GTDB taxonomy): Archaea > Halobacteriota > Halobacteria > Halobacteriales > Haloarculaceae > Halapricum. Next base: position 3,553 of record JBEQBN010000137.1, on the reverse strand, counting down.
CGATTGTGACGGTTCCCGCTGTCGGCGTATCTAAACAGCCGATCAGATTCATCAGTGTCGATTTGCCCGACCCGCTCGGGCCCATAACAGCAGTGTAGGAGCCTGTCGGGATCTCAAGAGAGACGCCATCGAGTGCGTGCACGGGCTCGCCGAGACGATAGGTCTTGCCGACCTCCGACAGCGACACGGCTGCCGACCCACGTTCCGTTGCCATACTTTCACTCAGGGTTGGAGCGACAAAAGCACGTTGTGGTGTGTTGGAGTACCACGGTCGATGCTGTTGGTTGCAGTGGGATTCGGTCCAAACGTTCCTCTTTACTTTGCAGGGACGACATTGCCAGCCTCGTAGGAATCCAGCTACTCACGGCGGCGCCGTTCCCGCCTGCGTGAGCGTAGTTCTCATACTGCTTCAAAAAGCCGGTCGCGAGGGACGAGCGACCGGTTATGACTGCTCGGACAGCCATACCAGCAGTCCCTTCTGGGCGTGGAGCCGGTTCTCCGCCTGGTCCCACACGATCGCGTTATCGCTCTCGACGACCGCATCGGTCACCTCTTCGCCACGATGTGCTGGCAGACAGTGCATCAGTTTCCGGTCGCCGACCAGATCGGCCGTCACCTGAAACTCATCGAAGGCTTCGAGTTTTTCCTCACGCTTGTCCTCTTCGCCCATACTGACGAACACGTCCGTATAGACGACGTCCGCGTCGTCGACCGCCGCTTGGGGGTCGTGGGTCGTCTCCGGGGGCGTTCCGAGTTCTGCGGCTCGAGCAAGCACTTCGTCGTCGATCCCATAGCCTTCCGGCGTTGCGACAGTAAGTTCAATTCCGACCATTGCGGCACCAAGCACGAACGACTGAGCGACGTTGTTACCGTCACCGACCCACGCGACCCGGACCTCGTCGAAGCCGCCAAACTGTTCGCGGATCGTAAGTAGGTCCGCAAGCGTCTGGCAGGGGTGGGCCTCGTCAGTCAGACCGTTGACGAAGGGCACTGTTGCGTACTCGGCGAGTTCCTCGGCGTCTTCGTGATTGAACAGGCGAGCCATAATCACGTCGACGTACCGCGAGAGCGCCCGAGCAGTGTCCTTGATTGGCTCGCCGTGGCCGAGGTGGATGTCGTCCGGACCGAGGAAAATGGCGTGCCCGCCGAGCTGTGTCATCCCCGTCTCAAAGGAGACCCGGGTCCGGGTGCTGGGCTTCTCGAAGATCATCCCCAGCGTCTGGTTGTCGAACGGCTCGTCGTCGGTTCCAGCCTCGTGGGCGGCTTTGCGGTCGGCCGCACGGTCAAGAACAGTTTCCAATTCGTCCGGCGTGAGGTCGTCGATGTCGAGCAGGTGGCGTGGCATATCAATTCTCCAGTAGGCGTTCGGTGGCGTCTTCCAGCACAGTAATCGAGTGGTCGTACTCCTCCAGCGGCAGGTGTTCGTTCGGGGAATGGTCCAGATCCGAATCACCAGGCCCGTAAGTGATCATTGGACAGTCCCAGGCGTCAGCGTAGACGTTCATATCGCTGGTCCCGGTCTTGCGCAGCAGGCGTGGGTCTCCGCCGTGCTTGCGGATCGCAGCCCGAAACGCCCGGGCCGGTTCGGTCCGGGGGCTCATCATCACCGGTTCGACTTGGTCGTCCCAGTGGACGGTCCCGTTTTCGAGGTGACCATCGGCGATCTCGCGGATCTCCTCGGTCGTGTACTCCGGCGGGACACGCAACTGCAAGCGCATCGTCGTCTCAACGGAGAGACCGTCCTCCGACATTCCGCCGTCGATGCTGGTCGGCTTGGGCGTCACGCGCTCGAAGACGGGTACCCACTCGTCGTGGCCGAACTCCTCTTCGACGCGGCGCCACCAGTTGACGGCGTCCTGGATCGCGTTGTCGTCCGGCCGGGAGGTGTGCCCGGACTCACTGGTAGCGACGTAGTTGCCGCCTAGTAGGCCACGATACCCGAGCGTAATCCCCTCCCAGCCGGACGGTTCTCCGTTGATGACGGCTTCAGGCTCGGATTCACGGTCCGAAACGAGGTGATGTCCGCCACGGGAGTCGACCTCCTCTCCGACGACGCCGACGAACGACGCACCGGTCTCGACGGCGACGACGGCCATTGCCGCGAGTGGCCCCTTCGCGTCGACGCTGCCCCGGCCCCAGAGCACGTCGACCTCCTCGTCGGGATCCTCGCCGACGAGATCGCCGCCGTACCGCGCTTCCGAGCGGGGCATCTCCTCGACCCGTACGGGGATGTCGCCGGGCACGGTGTCGATGTGACTGGTCAGAAGGACCCCGTCGTCGGCGGGTGCGCGGACGTTACCGATCTCGTCGATCCAGACGTCCCGGTCGTGGCGCTCGAGGAAGTCAGCGAGTACGCCGGCAGCCGCCTCCTCCTCAGGGGTGACCGACGGTGTCTCGACGAGGTCGACGAGCAACTCACGGGCTTGGGCCGTCGAGACAGTCGGGGTGGGAACAGTTGTGCTCATTCGTCTGTCAGTAAGTCTGTAAGGGCCGCAACCACCTGATCGGCCTCGGATTCGGTGATCGTCAGCGGTGGCAAGAGTCGGATCACGGTCCGTCCAGCCGGCAGCGCCAGAATCCCGTGGTCTATTGCCAGTTGCTTCAGATAGCGGTTTGCGCCGCGCTTGACTTCGATACCGATCATCAGCCCCTCGCCGCGCACCTCGCGCACGTCGTCGCCGAGCGCGGCCTCGAGTTCCGCTCGGAAGTACGCGCCGACTTCGCCGGCGTGGGCGGGAATGTCTTCCTCGATTAGCGTCGAAACTGTTGCACCCGCGGCGGCAGCGATGACCGGGCCGCCCGAAAACGTCGAGGCGTGGCTGCCGTAGTTTTCTGCAACCCAGTCGCGCACGAGCGTCGCACCGACCGGGAAGCCGTTGCCCAGCCCCTTCGCGGAGGTGAGCATATCGGGCACGACACCGATCTGTTCTGCGGCCCACAGCGTCCCAGTCCGGCCCATACCCGTCTGGACTTCGTCGAAGACGAGTGCTGCTCCGGCCTCCTCGGTGATCTCACGGGCGTCCTGCAGGAACTGTCGGGTGGCGGGGTTGATTCCGCCCTCTCCCTGGACAGGTTCGACAATGAACGCCGCGGTGTCCTCGTCGACGGCCTCGGCGAGGGCCTCGCTGTCGTTATACGGAACGAACTCCACGTCGTCGATCAGCGGCTCGTAGGGTTTCTTGTACTTGTCTTTCCAGGTCGTCGCCAAGGCCCCCATCGTCCGGCCGTGAAAGCCCTGCATTGTGGCGACAATCTTGGAGTTACCGGTCGCACTCCGGGCGAACTTGAGTGCGGCTTCGTTTGCCTCGGTCCCGGAGTTACACAGCCAAGTGTTGTCGATGTCGCCTGGCGCGGTCTCGGCGAGCAGTTCGTACAGCGCCGTGCGCTGGGCGTTTGGGTACGACGCCTGTACGTAGGTGATCTTCCCGAACTGCTCGGAAACGGCCTCCTGGACGGCGTCGTGGCCGTGTCCCAGCGGGACGCAGGCATAGGAAGCACCCATATCCAGATACTCGGTCCCCGAGTCGTCATAGACGTACGATCCTTCTCCGCG
>JBEQBN010000136.1:0-4689 GCA_041639775.1 Halapricum sp. | reverse complement strand
GCCAGTCACTGTATGGGTCATCTCCGCGACATCGCCTGCGGCGTAGACGCTCTCGACGTTCGTCCGCCCGTACTCGTCGGTCGCGATAGCACCAGACTCACCCAGTTCGATTCCCGCGTCCTCGGCGATTTCGGCGTTCGGGACGACGCCTGCCCCGACGAGTACCGCATCGATCGGGACCGAATCGTCGTCGGTTTCGACGGCCTCGACTGTCCCGTCGCCGGCAAATCGGTCGACCTGCGTCGAGAGGTGGAGATCGACACCCTGCTCGCGGAGGTGATCGCCGACTGCTTCGCCGACACTCTCACCGAAGGGTGGCAAGACCTGCGGGAGCATCTCGAACAGCGAGACGTCCAGTCCGTGGGCGTCGAATGCCTCGGCCATCTCGATGCCGACGTAGCCGCCGCCGATCACGGCGACGCGGTCGAGATCGCTGTTCTCGACGTAGGACTTGATCCGCCGTCCCGACTCGAGGCTGTGGAGCGTGAACACGCCCTCTAGATCCAGTCCGTCGATCGGCGGCTCCAGCGCTCGCGCACCGGTCGAGATCAGTACGTCGTCATATGACTGCTCGTAGGTGTCCTCGCCCTCGACGGTGACGACCTTCTCGTCGGTGTCGATAGCTGTCGCCTCGTGGCCCATCCGCAGGTCGATATCCCGCTCGTCGATGAACTTTTCCGGCGGGACTGCGACCAAGTCCTCCAGTGACTCGATATCGCCCTTTACGTAGTAGGGCAAACCGCAGGCTCCATACGAGACCCACTCGCCACGTTCAACGACGACGACCTCGCGGTCGGGATCGTCGCGCTTGGCTTTGCTGGCCGCGCTCATCCCTGCTGCGTCACCGCCGATGATCAGAAACGTTTCGCTCATACGCGACACTTCGACACCACACCGGTAAAGAATTGCGGTGAGGACACAATTCCGACAACAGGGTATCGCCGGACACACCCGACGACCGGCCCTCCGTCACGTATAATTCGCTTGGCGTGCACGACCGAGTATGAGCGACATAACCGTCATCATCCCGGCATACAACGAGGCCGGCCGCGTGGGGCGGGTCGTCGAGGAACTGACCGAAGCGTACAACGTCCTGGTCGTCGATGACGGTTCGACCGACGAGACAGCCGCGGAAGCCGAAGACGCCGGCGCACGAGTCATCGAGCAACCGACAAACCAGGGATACATCGTGACACTCAAACGTGGCTTCCGTGAGGCCGACACCGAGATCGTCGTCACATACGACGCCGACGGCGAGCACCGACCGTCAGACGTCGCGCGAGTCGCCGAACCGGTCGAGACCCACGACCTAGATCTCGTACTCGGGGCACGCTCACACATCCCGCGTCCGTCAGAGCGCTTTCTCAACGCGCTCACCCGGCTCAAAGTGCCTGTCAGCGATTCCGGGACGGGGCTGCGAGCACTTCGGCGTGACCTGGCGGTCGAACTTGAACTGGACACAGTTTGTACCTGTGGGACGCTCGTTCTGGAAGCGACCGCGAAAGGCGCACGGATCGGCGAGGTACCGATCGAAACCCGAGAGATAGCGAAGCCACGCGGGATCGCGTGGGGCCACGGTCAGCAGTTGGTACACGTGCTCCGCCACCTTCGAAAAGTATGAGGGGATGTCTCCGACTCATCCATCGCCGATCGTCTCGCCGGCGACCTGTCGGCCTTCGGGGGTCAGTTCGACTTCGGTCCGTTCGCGCTCGACCTCGATGACGTCGTATTCGATCAATCGATCGAAGATTTCCTCGACGCGCTCGGTGTCTCGATCGACGAATTCCGGAATGTCAAACGGGGAAACGCCCGAGTGTAACGCCATAATGACTTGCTTTTCGACACCGTCGAGGTCCAGATTCGCTCGATGGCGCTCGACGCCCTCCTCCAGAAGTGCACCCATAACGGCGATATGGTGTGGTTCGCCAGTCAAATGTGTCTCGACACTGCGGTCGTCTTCGGTGTGTTCGACCTCATAGACAGTTCGGTCTTGGCCGTTGATCGTGTGCTCGTCGGTGTCGACGTCGCCGATGTCGTTTCGGTCGATCACGACTTTCTGTCCGTCGGCCATCGCGAGACGGATCGCGTCTTCGGAGATCTTCACTTTCGCTTTGGTCCACTCGGTGTCTTGGACCACGCCGCCTTCGACAGCTGGATGCTGGACAAGCAAGATACCGTTGTTGAGCGAGGCCTTGTACAGCGCCGTCTCGAAGACGTCCTGATCGGGCGTCGTGACGAGAAAGACCGCTCCCTCAGTTCTGAGTGCAGTGTAACTGCCTTCGACGGCCGCCGCTTGGTTCACGTCGAACCGGTCGTTGACTTGTTCGAGGGCATCAATATCGATTGAGCGCTTCTCGTCACCGATCAACACGACACGCTCGGTCGTCAGGACAACCCGACAGGTCGTCCAGTCGGCATCGCGGATCTCGTGGCCGTCTTTGACGGCCTGCATAAACTGCCCGCGTTCGTCGTAGAGTTTGTGTTCGCCCTCGCTCATAGCAGGTCGATCGACCACTTGGATCGATCTGTTCAATATCCTGTTGGACGCACGTCCGATTAGAGTTTTCGGGTGCCTTTCAAGCCGAAAGAGAAAATGGGAACACAGGCGTCGCGTGCCAATATCAGAGTACGGAGGGTGACTGCTGGCCGACGTACATCGAATACGTGACAAGCAATAAGCCGATCGCAACAAATGTGGCACTCACGCTGGCCGCGTGGACGGCCTGAGCGACGCTAAGGCTGATAAGTGCTCCACCTACGAGCGCGCCGACGGCCACAACTGCTAGCCCGCCGAACAACGCACCGAGCGCGCGCGACTGGCGACGCCGGTAGGCCCGATACGACAGCGACGCAAGCATCCCGCTACAGACAAAGATGACCGTCTCGGCCGCGACAAGCAGGGACGTACTTCCGTACATAAGTCAGTCATCGTCTTGTACGAATAGAGCACAAATATATCCCGGACGCCATTACCACGAGACGGGAATCCCGACTCCGGTCGGAGTCATATACCATCGGGCCGACCGTCACACAGCAACGACTACCTCGACAGCGAGGCCATCACCGGAATTACTCCTGGGTATACAGCGAATAGACGATCACGCCGAACCCGACCATCGTGAGTCCGCTTTCGATGGTCAGGCTGATGTACACTGGCACGTCGATAAACCGGTTCAACAGCAGGTTTGAAACGCCTGCCAGTAACGATCCGGCCGTAACGAGCCCAAAGCCAATTGCGAGCGCCCGCAGAGACGATGCCTGGGTTCGTTTGTACGCGCGATACGAGAAGTACGTGATGAGGCCCCCGAGGATCAGCGTCAGCGTCTTGAACGCGATCGCGGTTGGCGGGAGCGTATACGTGTGTGGGCTCATGTTTCTTTGCGCACCTCTGACCAGAGACTCTCCAGGCGCTCGTCGGCCGTTCGCGCACGACGGGCGATCGAAATGTCGAACTCCTGGTCGTCCGTTAGCCCGATGATGACCTCCTTGAAGTCAAGCTCGTACGTGCTTGCGTGTTGCCCGTCGGGCCGGATCTCCACGCCCTCACTGAGCAACGACGCTTCGGTCAGCAGTTCGAGTTTCCGATAGGTCGTCGACAACGGGATGTCACTCGCGTCGGAGATCTCGCTGGCGGTCATCGGTTCGTCAAGCTCACTGATGATCGCCCGGCATTCGGGGTCGTCGAGTGCATCGAGCACGTCCTGGAGGCCAGGACCGTCCTCGTCCGCGAACGGGTCACGGACCATTTCATAGGGCCATACGACACTCACGGGTTTAACGGCACCGACATCTGCAGGCAAAGTGTCTGTCACCCGTAGGGTGGTTCTTATGTATCGGGACGCTGAACTGCCATTATATGCGCGACTCCAGTCTGAGGACAGACCGGAGGGGCGTCTCGGAGCTAGCCAGTGCTCTCGTACTGGTCGTAATTGTCATTGCGTTGGTGACGGCGATCGGATCCAGCGTCCTCTTTCTGGACAACGAGCAGTCCGGCCCCCAGGCACAGTTCAACTTCGATTACAATGAGGATCGACAGTACGTCCTCATCGAACACGACGGCGGAGACACGTTCACGGCCGGAAACCTCTCGATTCAGGGACCGGACGACGCGTCCGCACGCTGGTCGGAACTGGCAAACGTCGAAGCATCGACGACAGTTGGCCCCGACTCCCTTCCAGTCCGAGTCGGTGAATCCGGCGCGTACGGTGAACCGGTCGGCTCCCAGGACTCCCTGCGTGTCGTCTACATCGACCCGGAATCCGGCGACGCAACTGTCCTCGACACCTGGAACGGGACGAGCGGCATCTAACCTTTGATGTTGCAGACCGGGTACGTCCGGGCGACCTTGTCCCCGATTCCCAGCGCGTCCGAGACGTTCACCACCTCGTCGACGTCCTTATACGCGGAGCAGGCGCAATACCACGGCGTTCACGCCGTGGATACGCGCCGTCACTCGATGATACGTTCCGCCGCCAATTGCACAACTGAGTTTCCAAGCCATACGTTCAAGTGCTAAGAACCACTACACATCGGTAAGGTCAGGTCGGAACGGAGCGGATTCCGAACGGCCTTCGGAGGCGGCCTGTCCGCCCTCGTAACGAGGTAGTATCCGGAACGCCGACGTGGTGAACGCGAATCCTCGAAGGGTTCGTCTCGTGCCTGTTGGCCTGCGCAAGCCTGAAGATAACT
>JBEQBN010000135.1:0-4698 GCA_041639775.1 Halapricum sp. | reverse complement strand
CCGCCGTACCCGACCGCGGTGTCCGCGATCTCGAGATAGACGTCTTCCATATCCGGCTCGCGCCAGGCCAGCGACGCAGGTTCGACGCCGGCGGCAGTCAGCCGATCGACTACGTGGCCGATCTCCGTCGGTGACACGTCCTGGACGACGAGTTGCCCGTTCCGAAGCGTCGTCTCGAACCCGATCGACGGCGCCCCCGTCAACTCGTCCGGAAGGTCGATCACGAGCCGGGGCCGCTCACCGTATTGCTCGATCAGTGCATCCGGCGAATCCAGTGCCAGCAATCGCCCGTCGGCAAGCAGGCCGACGCGATCGGCCAGCCGCTCGACCTCGGCCATATAGTGGGTCGTCAACACGATCGTGGTGCCGCCGTCGGTGAGCCCTTCCAGCAACCGCCAGACCGCCCGTCGGCCCGCTGGGTCAATCCCAGTCGTCGGCTCGTCCAACACGAGCAAGTCCGGGTCGTTGACCAGCGTCACCCCGACACACACCCGACGTTTCTGACCCCCGGAGAGGTCCTCATACGCTGTTTCGGCGGCGTCTTCGAGTCCGACGTCAGCCAGTACCTCTCCCGTCTCCCGCGAGTGATCGTACAGTCCCCCGTAGTACGCGATCAACTCCCGGGCCGACAGTCGCGCGGGCGGGTCGAACGACTGGGGCAAGAGTCCGATGCGGGACCGATCGACCGACTGGGGCGGCTCGCCGAACAGTCGTACCGTCCCCCCGGCGTCGGTCGTGCCCGTCAGCGCACGGACGAGCGTGGTCTTGCCCGCGCCGTTGGGCCCGACCAACCCCAGCACGTCGCCTTCGCCGACCGTCAGTGACACGCCATCGAGTGCAACGGTATCGCCGTAGGAACGAGCCACGTCGCTGGCGGCGACCACGTCAGTCATACGGCTGATTCGGGGTACAAGCGTCAAAGCCGGTTCGGTTCCGGCAGGCCTGTCGTCACCTCGTCGGCCGCCAGTACAGCAACCCCACAGTAAGTACGAAGATGGCAACCGAGAGGTCGTATCCACCGGCATAGACCGCGCCGGCGATCGCCGCACCGCCGCCGATCGTCCCCGTGACGGCGGCCGCGATGATCGGCCACGTGCAGGAGATACAGGAGAACAGGCCTAGCACGCCCGTGATGGCCGAGCCCGCGGCGTCGATGATCGTCACGTAGACCAGATACGCCAGCGCGAGGTAGCCGATCAGTTTGTACGGAATGAGAGTTAGCTTGAGGAGTCCGCCGTCGTACAGGACGGCCGGACTGAACCCAGGCGGCGTCCCGAGCGCGACGCTCGGCGCAACTGTGTGGTGAGTCCCGGCCCCGACCAGTCCCCCGACGGACGCCAGCACCAGGAAGTACCCCGTCGCGAGTACGCCGGCGAGAGCACGTCGACGCGACGGCGCGGGCGTGGGTGTCGTCCGGACGAGCGCCCACAGACCGACGTTGATCCAGACGAACGGATAGAGGACGTACCGCGCTCCCAGCAGGGAATTGAACTGCGGCTGGGTGGTCAGGTACCACAGCCACAGGACCAGCAACTCGGCGTTGACGAGGATGAGTGCCCAGCGCGCGGTCGCGGGGGCGGGTCGCAGCCGGTCGCGCCAGTCGGAGGTATGCGTGGCCATATCAGATCGCGAGCGCGTCGATCACGATGGCGACGAGGAACGCACCCAGATACGCGTTCGAGGCGTGAAAGGCTCGAAACGCCGCCGATTCGGTCCGTTCGCGGTGCAACCGGACGACCATCCACAGGAAGACCGCGCCGAAGGCGACCGTCGTGAGTGCCACAAGCACACCCAGCTCGGCCAGCGCGGTCACGGCCGTCGCCGCCAGCAGCGTCGCCCCGAGGTACCAGAGGATGTGCTTTCGGGTCGTCGCCTCTCCGCGGACGACGGGCAGCATCGGGAACCCGGCACGGGCGTAATCGTCCTTGTACGCCAGCGCGAGATTGTAGAAGTGAGCGGGCGTCCACAGGAAGATCACCAGTGCGAGCGCCAGCCCGGGCACCCCGATCGTTCCCGTGGCGGCCGCCGAGCCGATCAGCGCCGGCAGTGCGCCCGCCAGCCCGCCGATGACAGTGTTCTGGACCGTATTGGGCTTCAACACGAGCGTGTACACGACGCTGTAGAAGACGATCGCGACCAGCCCCAGCGCCGCCGCGAGGACGTTGACTGTCAGGAACGCGCCGAGTGACAGTGCTCCGAGCGCGAACCCGAACGCCAGCGCGCGCGAGACCGGAACTTGCTCGGTCGTCAGCGGCCGGTCCGCGGTGCGGTTCATTCGCCGGTCGACGTCCCGTTCGAGGACGTGATTGAACGTGCCACTGGAGCCGATCGCCAGCACGCCGCCGCCGAGCGTCGCCAGCACTGTCTGGAACGCGATCGGCCCCTCCGCCGAGAGGGCCATCCCGGCCGCCGCGACCAGGCTGAGCAGCCACATCAGCCGCGGCTTGGTCAGACTGACGTACGCACGTACTGTGTCCCGAACCCCGCTCGGTCGGGTCACTGTCAGGTCGCCGACCGGTTCCGGCGCGGGCTCTGGATCCGTCGAGACCGGTTGATCGTCGTCGGCGCCGGTTTCGAGGTGCCACGCCAGCGCAGCGACAAGTGCCCCGAAGATCGACGCCGCGACGCCGAGGTGGATCGCGGGCAGATCGCCGACCCCCCCGGTCGTCGCGACGCCGGCACCGACGCCGACCTGCACCGGGAAGAGCGCCAGCGCCAGCGCCAGCGCGTACGTGACTCGCCTGCGGTGTGCGACCCGCCAGCCGACGACGGCCGTCAGGACGACGAGCAGTCCGACCAGCAGCGCGGTCACGCGGTGACCCCAGGCGATCAGTAGCGTCGGATCAGCGAGCGACGGTGGTTGTGAACAGACCGGCCAAGCCGAGCAGGCACTGGCCGCGTCCGCGATCGCCGCAGTCGCGCCGGCGACAATCAGCGCGTAGACGCCGATCACCGTCCCGGCGAGCAGTGCGGTGAAGGTACGTGTGTCTGTCTCGCCCACGGGATCGTCTTACCTAGTGGGTCCAGTTCCGGCTATTTAATTCTCGCGCTACCCCTCGTTTCGGGTAGGGTTTTGAATATAAATACCCGCGATATTGGGGATGAGATATCACGGACAATACCGCAGGAGAGCCAGGTTATTTATATCCCAGTTACCAAGAGAGTGGCAATGACGCGCAACCGTGCCGGGGTCGCCGCGGTGTTGTCGGGTCTGCTGGTCGTTGCCAGCCAGCCCGCACTCGCTCAGTCGACCGCCAGCTCCTCGACGGAAGAGGCAATCTGGGGGCTGAACTTCGAGTTGCTCGCGGTCGCAATCCCGATCACGATCCTGGTCGAGGCGGTCCTCTTTTACACCGTCTGGCGGTTCCGATCGAGCAACGTCGAGGAAGCCAAACCCACCAAGGAAAACCGTCGACTCGAGATCACCTGGACGATCGCGACCGCGATCGTGCTGCTGTTCGTCGGGATCGGCGCCTACGGCGTGCTCGCCCAGGACGACGTGTCCGGTCAGGGGGAAGCGGATATGGAGGTGCAGGTGTTCGCCGAGCGATACGCCTGGAGTTTCGAGTATCCTGACCAGAACGTCTCCTCGAACGATCAACTGGTGATCCCGGTCAATCAGACGGTGAAGCTGAACATCACCTCGAAGGACTGGTTACACGCGTTTCACGTCCCCGAACTCGGATTGAAATCCGACGCGTTCCCCGAGCAGTCGAACTACCTCGTCACGACGCCACAGCAGACCGGCACTTACCAGCTCTACTGTGCGGAATACTGCGGTGCCGGCCATTCTGTGATGATGTCCGAAGTCAACGTGACAACCCAAGAAAAGTACGAGTCGTGGCTCGCCTCACAGCAGGACGACGCGACCGAGAACGTCACTGCAGAGTGATTGCCGACGTACGTCGCCGGCCAGTCTAGCGACAAGCTTTTTCTATTGTCCCGTGTGAGTGGTGCACATGGAGGAAGCGTACGTCCGGTTGTTGTGTCCCGAATGTTCAAAAGACTGGCAGTCGACGCCGCGGGACCTACCCGAGCCGAGTCAAACCTATCACTGCCCCAATTGTCACGCGTCGCGTCGCCTCTCGGAGTTTATGCGAACCGAACGAGATCTCGAGACGCTGAAGGAACTACAGTAGTTCTCGGGGTCGCCCACACCGTTGCCACTCGCATCGACTAGCCGCTGGTCGAGGACCGCGCCCCGCAAGCCTCACACTGTAAAAGCACTGCGCCCTTCTCGCGAATGATCTTCGTATCCGGGAGACCACACTCCGAACAGAGGACGAATTCCTCGACGTAGGCATCGAGCGCCTCCGAGATCCGACGGTCGCTGAAGTTACCCGTCAACCGCGCGCGGCCGCTCTCGTCGATATGACCGCTGGTACCCAGCTCGTTTTGGAGGAACTTGATCACGTGATCGTCCTCGCGCCCGAGGCGGTCGACCGTCGTCTGGAAATTCTCGTAGACGGTGACGTTGCCTTCCTGTCGTACGTCCGGATCCGGCACGTCAAACCGTTCGTCCCCGCCGTCGATGTCCGGCGTCTCCGAAAGCGCCCGATCGAGCATATCGTCGTAGTCCATACTGAGCCGTATCCGGCCGCCGAGTATAAGCCTTTCAGCATAAGATAGCGCGGAGCCCCCTTCCTCAACGAGCAGCGCAGAGATCCCAGGCTCTCAAGCAGCGCAGTAGGGAGGGGA